>CAZKHR010000021.1:0-9353 GCA_964552745.1 uncultured Candidatus Saccharibacteria bacterium
AGCCTGACGTATTCCTTGGTGAATAAGGGGGATATGATTAACTGAGCTTCAAACTTGACTTATTCACTCCACTTTGCTATACTAAGAGTACTTACAAGGGGATTTATTGTTATATTTGGCCAAAACTCCTCTCTCGTATTCATTTTTCGATAAATATTTTTCATTATTAATAAAAGGAGAAAACAATTTATGGGTCAACAACGACTCACGCGGCCACAGCCAGATGATGCGAAAAAGCGTCCGCAGGTGGCAAAAAGGAGCAACAATACTGTGCTCAACAATACTGGTACAAGAAAAGGTGAAGTTTTTCGGGCGCAACGCCGGACAAGCGAAAATGTTAATTTACGTGCATCACAGCACCTAATTGATATTCCAGTCAACAAGTCAGTTTATAACGGCTACAACGGCGAGCAGTTCAGCTCAAAAATGCAGCCAAAGCCTCAGCGAGGTGGTGCACCAAAATTGCGGATTATTCCGATTGGCGGTGTTGGCGAAATGGGCATTGGTAAGAACATGAACGCTATTGAGTATGGTGATGAGATTATTATTATCGATATGGGTTTTTTGTTCCCGGGCTCGGACTATCCGGGTGTTAACTATATTACGCCAGACATAACTTACCTCGAGGAAAATAAGCACAAGATTAAGGCGCATGTCTTTACTCACGGGCACCTAGATCATATCGGCTCATTTCGTCACTTTATTCACCGTATTCCGGCACCAGTCTATGCTTCGAAGTTTACTCTTGGCATGCTCAATCGCAACATGGACGACTCTGATACTGATTTTCAGCCAGACTATCGCGAACTAAATCCATTGACGCACGAACAGGTGCAGGTTAGTGAGCATTTTTCGATCGAGCTAGTGAGGGTTAATCACTCAATTCCTGACTCAACAGCAGTAGTAGTGCGTACGCCACTGGGCGTAATTATTGATTCGGGTGACTGGCGATTTGAGGAAAATCCAGTTGACGGACAGAAATTTGATCTGGAGCGAATGACTGAAATTGCCACCAAAGAAGGCGTGTTGATGTTTATGAATGAGTCGACCAACTGTGAGAGCGAAGGTACGCACACGCATGGTGAATTTGACATTCAATATTCAATTGGCCAGGTGATGGATAAGTTTGCAAATTCGCGAATTATTCTGAGTTGTTTTGCGTCACAAATTCATCGTATGCAACTTATCTTAGATGAAGCCAAAAAACACGAACGTAAAGTCGCTTTTGCCGGCTATTCGATGATTCAGAACTTGGAGGTGGCACTGAGGGCAGGGGTGATCAAGGTGCCCAAGGATACTATCGTTAAGATGGAAGATTTGGCGAAATTTCCTGATAGCAAGGTGACCATTATTTGCACTGGTTCGCAGGGTGAGTTCAATGCTGTGCTCAACCGCATGGCGTCAGGTTCGCATCGCCATATTAAAATTAAGGGTACGGACGTGGTAGTCTTTAGCTCAAACCCAATTCCTGGCAATGAGAAAAACATTGTACGGACGGTTGACGGCTTGATGCGCGAAGGTTCGGATGTGATTCGGAATGGCAGAACCCACTTGACGGGTGTCGGGCCACTTCATTTGTCGGGACATGGTTACTATGACGATCACGTCAAGCTAGTTAATGCCCTAAACCCGACGTATTATATGCCAATTCATGGTGAATTTCATATGTTAGTACACAATGCACGTTTGGTGGAGAAAGAGTGTGGAATTCTCCGAAAAGACATTTTTGTTTGTGACCCGGGCGATATTATCGAAATCGATCAGAAGCGGCAAGCTAAAAAAGCTGGTCGTATTGCGGTCGGTGGCGTGATGTATGATGATTCGGGGGCGATTGTGTCAGAGGTTGTCCTGAAAGACCGTATTCACATGGCGACCGAAGGTATTTTCGTGGTGGTACTGACTTTGCAAAAGGGGACAGGGCGCTTACTAACTAGCCCCGATATTATCTCGCGCGGGTTTATCTATCTGCGTGATTCGGAAGAGTTGATTAGTTTGATTCGCCAATACCTAAAGCAGAAAATGGCACGTGGACTGAGCGGCAAATATGACCCTGAAGTTCTGAAAAAAGAGATTAAGGATGAGGTGACGCATATCTTGTATGATCAAACCAGGCGTACACCGATTGTTATTCCGGTGATTAATGAAATTGGCCTAAGGAGTGCTGGTGCGCCGGCTGGCAAAAAACCACAGACTGGTCAGCAGTCGCAATCTACGCCAGTCAAGCCAACTATGCCGATGACGCCGCGGCGAAAATTTCCGGCGCGACAAGTGCCTGATACTGAAGCGAACGATACTAAGGCGCGTGAGCCCCGAGGAGACACGCGAGCATATTAGTGATATGATGGGGTATAATGCAAGCTATTTCGTTTAAGGAAAAGTTACGTATGGCTCGTGGTGGGGTCATTGGGGTGCTCAAACAGCCAACCTATATTGTTATTGCACTGATTGGTGCGGTGATGTTTGCGACGATCATTTATCTAAGTATTAACTGGGGTCTATACGGTTCGTTACTGTTGTCGTCATTGCCATTCGGCGATAAGTTGGCGACGTTTTGGTTAATGTTTAGTCGCATGTTAGGCGAGCTGGTGATGACGGTAAATGGCTTATTGCTATTAGTCGTCTCATTGCTACAAGGGGTAAGTATCGCTCTAATGATTTATACAATCAAGCGCAATCGCAGAAACAATTCGCCTCAAGATGCTTGGAAAAGTCAAGGTCAAGCGCTAGGTAGTGGCGGTATCGCAGCGGTGGCTATTGCGCTGGGGTTGGGGTGCGTGCCATGCGGTACGTCGATTTTACTGCCGATATTGTCAATATTTTTTGCATCATCTGCCTATGCTGCGGCCAATGTCGCCAATATAGTGGTCTTAGGTTTGGCATTTTTGCTGTCATTGTATGCAATATATAAATTAGGTTTCGTAGCATTTGCCTATACGGAGCAGGAGCGATTAAAGAAAGAGGGGTAAGATATGGCATTTCCGCCAGCAACAACGATTATCAAATGGAGTGTGATTGGCTTGGGGATGGTGTTTGTGGTCGCGCTGTTTATTTTTAATCAATCTCAGCCGCGTACTTCGCCACACACGTCGTCGGAAGTTTGGCACTCGGCTATGGTGCAGGGTGATGAAGATGCGCCCAATCGGATGGTCGAATATACTGATTATTTTTGTCCGTTTTGTGCCGATCTGCATAAGGCAATGGACGAAGATTTTCATGAAAAATATATTGATTCTGGTAAAGTTCGTTTCGAAACACGTATAGTTAATTTACTCAACGGGATGAGCGTAAACACCGACAAGGGTAATCGTGCCGCCTTTTGTTCGGCTGACCAGGAAAAGTATTGGGAATATTCGCACGCAATTATCACTAAAGTTGATGAAGAGTTCTTCGCCAAGGGTATTGGTGTAAAAAATGTCGCCAATCCTGTGAAAATACCACTACTGGAGGATGCCTATTTTGTTGATATCGCAAGAGATGTCGGGATGGAAGGGGAGCAGTTTGCCAGTTGTATCGCTAGCGATAAGCACGATGCCGAAATTAACCAAAACTCTCAGCGAGCAGTGAGTCTCGGTGTTAGCGGTTTGCCAAGCATTACTGTTAATAGCTACACCTCTCCTGGCTTTGGTGGTGGCAAAAGCGAACTCGACATGATCATGCGCGCCGGTGGGGTAGAATAAGAGTAGGTCCTAGTCGGCCTACTCTTTACCTTTTTACCCGCTTTCGCTTATTCGTCTGTCGACCTTGCTCAAGGTCCGTCCTTGAGCAAAAAGAAGAGAGCTGTCTTCGGTAGCTCAAGGTCCGTCCTTGAGAAACTTGAGCAAATTTTTCTTTTTACTCATGGAGTGTGCGTTCCGGGGTGCTGTTTCATTGCGCGGTTTTCAGTACATCAGTAAAAGCCCAGGAGGGGTGTTCGATATGTTATGACAGCGCAAGAGAGGGTCTTGACACCAGACTCGGGGGGGGTGTACTATAGAAGCATGCAAAGCACTTATGTTAACAAGCGTGGCTTTACGATTGTGGAGCTGCTGATAGTTATTGTGGTGATAGCGATATTGGTTGCCATATCGATCGCCGCCTATACTAGTATTCAAAACCGAACGCACGACTCGGTTATCAAGAGCGATTTGAATCAGTTTGCTAAGAAAATCCAGATTGATGCGGTAGAGCGGGGTAGCTTTATACCTGGCGGCAGCGGGATGGGGAGTTCCCGTGCTTTCCCTGGATTTGAGTTTAGTCCGACTAAAAATTCATACCTACAGGGAGCAGGTGTGAATAATCTATCTTACTGTACTGGTCTTGATAGCTCGGGTGAGTCAGTTTTTCAGATACAAGCACGCAGTAAGTCGGGTCAGTCATTTCGTTATAGCTCCAAGCTGGGTATGCAAGATTTGGGTTCGGTTGCTACTGTATCTAACTCTGCTTGTACAAATTTAACCTCAACCACCTATTCGTACGGTTACTATGGTGCTCTGGATCGTTGGTGGGATTGGACTAATTAGTTCGCACGCCGTTTTGTTTAGTCTTTCATTTGCAACAATCCTCTCCGCGCACCCTTCCTTAGGGGGATGTGAATTCGGAGGGCTATCTCCCTGGTTTTAGTTAGTACGGTTTTCTTGACAAATCGCCTATGCTTTGATATAATAAGGGTGTATAATAGATAACAGTTATGGCAAAGAAAAAGAAGAAATCAACTAGGAAGAAGCGGGCGCCACAGGGGTCACAGCATAGCTTGCCACCAGGTTTTTGGGCGCAGGTGGGGGCGGTGATGTTGGTGGTATTTTCGTTGCTACTGATTGTTAGCTGGTTTGGCGGTGGTGGGCCAGTGCTGGAGTGGATTAACTCGGTATCACTACAAATGGTTGGCTATGCTAGTTATTTGTTACCACTATTGTTGGTCTATGTGGCGGTGGAGATTTTCCGGGCCGACGAGAATAAGTTGCCCTTGGCGATGAGGTTTGCGGTAATTCTCGAAATTGTTTGGTTATCGGGTCTATTTGGTTTGCTAAAATCCGAAACACGTCCCTTGGCGGGTGGATTTGTCGGCGATTTGATTAACAAGGGGATGCTGGGCATGGTGGATGGGGCGATTGCGGCAGTAGTCTACGTGGTGCTAATCGCCATAACTATATTGTTTATCACGCGAACATCGCCATTTGTGGTGATTGAGAAGCTGGCTGATATGATGCGGCGTGATTCATCAGAGGAGGAGTCTAATCGCACGCTGATGAAAAAGGTGGCCGCGGCCGATCATGCTAAAAAGGCCAGTGATGTCAAATTGAATGCTGGTGTGGCGATCATGGATGCTAACGAGAAAAAACCATTGGCGCGAGCTGGTGCCAAGTCTGTCAAGCCAGAAAAGGCCGAAGAGCAAGCTTTAGTGATGGTGCGCGATCCAAATTGGCAGGCGCCGAGTCTGGATTTGCTAGAAAAAAGCGAAAGTTCGGCCGATGTTGGCGATATTCAGCAAAATGCGCAAATTATTCACGATACTCTGTCAGAATTTAACATTGAGGTTGAGATGGAGGATGCTAATATCGGCCCGAAAGTCACGCAGTATACGCTCAAACCACCAAGTGGTGTGAAATTAACACGAATCACGGCGTTGGAGACCAATATTGCGCTGAATTTGGCGGCTCAGAGTCTGCGAATTGAGGCGCCGATACCGGGTAAACGAGCGGTGGGTATTGAGGTGCCAAACCGTAAGGCAGCTGATGTGCGTCTGTTTAGAATCTTAAATTCGAAGCAGTGGAAAGAGTCGCGCGAGCCGTTATCATTTGCAATTGGCAAAGATATTTCGGGTAATGCTGTGGTTAGTGAGCTCAATAAAATGCCACACTTGCTGATTGCTGGGCAGACTGGTTCGGGTAAGTCGGTGATGATCAATACGCTACTGACTAGTTTGTTGTATCGTAATAGCCCAAGTGAGATGAAGTTGATTTTGGTGGATCCGAAGCAGGTGGAAATGGCATCGTATGAGGACATTCCTCATCTGTTGACGCCGATTATTAATGAGCCGGAAAAGACGATTTCGGCGCTGAAGTGGGCAATTAACGAGATGGAGCGACGCTATAGGTTGATGGCTGGTGTGAAAATTCGCAACATCAAGGATTACAATAAAAAGATGCAACAGGCTGGCCATAAGATTGCTGTGGCCGATGCCGATGGTAATATTCAGCAGCACGAAGAAGGTGCGATGCCATATATTGTGATTGTGATTGACGAAATGGCCGAC
This sequence comes from uncultured Candidatus Saccharibacteria bacterium, assembly GCA_964552745.1. Taxonomy (GTDB): domain Bacteria; phylum Patescibacteriota; class Saccharimonadia; order Saccharimonadales; family Saccharimonadaceae; genus Nanosynbacter. The sequence continues at coordinate 6,233 of CAZKHR010000021.1, forward strand.
CTGATGATGGTGGCCAAGCGCGATGTCGAGGCGTTAATTGTTCGCTTAACGCAGAAGGCTCGAGCTGTCGGTATTCATTTGGTGTTGGCGACGCAGCGTCCGAGTGTCGACGTGATAACTGGTTTGATTAAAACAAATGTGCCGTCGCGAATTGCCTTTACGGTGCCGAGTCAGATTGATAGTGTGACGATTTTGGGACAAGCTGGTGCAGAGAAATTACTTGGACAGGGTGATATGCTGTTTCAGACAGATACTACCCCGAAGCCAAGGCGTATACAGGGTGCGTGGGTGACTGATGAGGAGGTGATGAAGATTACTGATCATCTGCGGATGCAGTCGGCGCCACAATATAACGATGAGATTATTTCGCAGCCAGTGCAGCTAAATGGCAGGGGTGGGGTGGTGATGGACTTTGATGGCTCGGGTGGCAATAGTAGTGATGATATGTTTCATGATGCGGTGCGGGTGGTGGTTGAGAGGCGCAAGGCTTCAGCTTCGTTCTTGCAGACACGACTTCGTATTGGCTATCAGCGGGCGACGCGAATTATCGGGGAAATGGAAGAGCAGGGAATTGTTGGTCCGGCAGATGGTTCTCGGCCACGCGAGGTGCTGATTAGTAGCATGGCGGAACTCGACGGCGAGGATTCGTCAGATGAGTATGGCATTGAGGGATAGTCTTGAGCTATCTTAGGCACGCTAGATATAGCGTACCTAGACACCACATCTAGCGCCTACGCTAGATATAGCGTGTCCGTGAAAAGGTCGTGAAAAGCTTGACACCAGTCTCGGGGGTGATGCGATAAAGTATAAAACACCTTACAGAGGTAGGCTCTATAAGGTGTTAATTTAATGTGTATACGCCTAGGCTTCGACTAGCTCGAGGAGTTCGTCGAGGCTGAGGCTGATTTTTTGGTTAACACTTTCGGCATCGAGGGGTGAGCCATCTAGGTCGATGTCTTTGGTGAAGAAGAGATTGGTTTGTTTCTCACCAACACGAGCCTTGAGGTTGACCGCTAAGGATTCGCGTGCGGTGTCGTGAGCTTGACCGCCACCGGTTGCCCAGCCGTAGCCAACTAGGGCGACTGGCTTATCGACCCATTCTTTGCCGATCCAGTCGATGGCATTGAGCTGAATAGGGGTTAGGGTATGGTTGTATTCGGGGGTGACAAGGACTACGCCGTCGGCCTGATCGACTAGGTTGGTCCATTTGATGGCAGCTTCGTTTTCGGGCTGGAAGTCGGGGGATGATGGTGGTATTGGGGCGTCAAAAAATGGCAAACTCAACTCACCTAGGTCGACGATAGTTGGATTTACACCCTTGGCTTTTAATTGATCGACGACAAGTGGGGCGATTTTTTGATTGACACTGTTTGGCCGGACACTGCCGGTGACGACTAAAATATTTGACATTGTTTTTAATTCTCCTTTTCTAAAGAAATTAGTCTTGTTATATCGATGCCAGCTTCGGCGAGTAGCGAATCATTAAGGCGGTAGGATTTACTGGTGCCTGTCTTTTCTTCTAACAATACGCCCGCTTCGACGAGCTTAGAGAAGTGGTGACTAAGCGTCGGTTGGGACATTTGTGATATTTTTTGACAACTGCTAACTATGTCGCAACCAGAGACGCTAGTGCCTCGGGAGGCAATCGCTCTGAGCATACCAAGTCGCGTTTCGTCGGCTAACGCCTTTAAAATTGTTACTCTTTCTGTGGCCATACTCTTAGTATATAGAAATATTTAAATATATCAATACTTTTCGTGAAGAATATATTTAAAATTTGATTTGGTGAGGATAGGCGATCGGGCGTATGGTATTTTTCTGGACATTTCTTGCTATCTAATGTATAATTGCAAATGATACAAACCTAAGGTTGCATGAAATAGTGTAACCATCCATAGCGGATTCCGAAGGAGGAGACGTGAAAGAGTACGAACTAACGGTTTTAGTTCATCCAGATCTGGAGACGGATCTCGACAAGGCGCTTGGCAAGGTCCGCGCGCTAATCACCGACAATGGTGGTGAAATAATCAAAGAAGACAATTGGGGCAAGAAGCGCCTGTCATATACGATTAAGCGCGAAGATTTCGCGGTATATGTATACTTCGAGGTTAAGTTGCCGGCAGCTGCGCCGCTGAAGATTTCAAACGTGTTAAATATCACGGATGAGATTTTGCGCTATTTACTGGTCAAGGTTGACGACAAGGCGCGTCAAGCCTTAGAGTTGCAGCGTAACCGCGAGGCGAACACTGAAGACAAAGCTGATTCGGACGACGAATAAGGTAGATTGCTTTCGGGCAAGGAGGGAGTAGGGAAATGGCAAAAGGTTTTAATAAAGTAATATTGATGGGAAATTTAACTCGAGACGTTGAGCAGCGTACAACTTCGGGTGGTCAAAGTGTTGCGAGCTTCAGCCTGGCGGTAACTCGTAGCTGGCGCTCTCAGGATGGTCAGCAGCAAGAGCAGACGAGCTTTATAAATTGCGTAGCCTGGGGCAAGGCTGGCGAGATAATCGCTCAGTACGTCAAAAAAGGTTCGCCACTGCTAGTTAGCGGTCGGCTGGATCAGCGAAGCTATGAAGATAAAGATGGCAATAAGCGTCAAGCGGTTGAAGTGGTTGTTGAGGACTTTAACTTTATTGGTGGTGGTCGAGGTGGTGATAGCAGTGCGACACCAGCCGCTGGGTCCACGCAAGGCAATAAGGCACAAGAAACGACAGCTGACGAGGTTGACGATAAGCCGATTGATTTGAGTGAAATTCCATTTTAGTAATTGAGGAGAGATAGATGAAGAAATCAAAGAATGATACAACGTTAGTGTTTGACTATAAGGACGTCAAAACATTGCAGCGATTTGTGAATAGCTATGGTCGGATTGAGCCAATTGGTAAAACTGGACTTAGTGATAAGCAGCAGCGAAGTTTGGCAGTGGCAATCAAGCGTGCCAGGCACCTAGGTTTACTACCGTTCGTATCACAGGGCTAATAGGTTTTAAAAATAAAATTCCGTTCTAGATCAAGCTTTTGTAGGAAAGCGATTTTCGGGCGGAGTTTTTGATAAAGGAGAAGCAATATGTATCAGCCAACAGATTTGAAAAAAGGTGTAGTTTGCCAGATTGAAGGCAA
>CAZKHR010000022.1:0-9340 GCA_964552745.1 uncultured Candidatus Saccharibacteria bacterium
ATTGACGGTTGAAGCGATCAAGAACGGCTCAATACCCATATCGAGTAGTCGTGGCAACACGCCCGCAGCGGAGTTGGTGTGAAGCGTCGAAAACACTAGGTGTCCGGTCAGAGCCGCTTGAACGGCCAGATTTGCCGTCTCCGAGTCACGAATCTCTCCCACCATGACAATATCTGGATCTTGACGCAAAATCGACCGCAGACCCGAGGCAAAGGTCAGGCCAACCTCGCTATTTACCTGAATTTGATTGACTCCGTCCATCTTATACTCAACCGGATCTTCCAGTGTTACGATATTGACAGTGTCATCTTTGATCTCTTTGATTAGTGCATAAAGACTCGTTGTTTTACCAGAGCCAGTCGGTCCAGATGTTAAAATCATACCATTTGGACGCTTTACGCCCTTACGAATCGTCCTGAGAGCCCGTCCGGCGTAACCCATTTCTTCAAGCGCAAATGAGCTACCAGACTTATCGAGCAAACGAATTACCACCTGCTCACCCCAAACAACCGGACTAATCGCAATACGCAAATCAACCTCTTTACTCGCCACTTCTACAGTAAACTGGCCGTCCTGCGGGATGCGATGTTCATCAATTTTTAAATTTGATAAAATCTTAATTCGACTCACCAAGGCTGGTTCGATACTTTTCGGCAATTGCATAATTTCCCTGAGCACACCATCGACACGACAGCGAATCTTCAAGGCATTTTCAAGTGGCTCAATATGCACATCGCTAGCATGACTTTTTACTGCATACTCTAAAATGGTACTGAGCGCTCGAGAGATTGGCGAATCCTGTACAATCGTTTTAATATCCTTAGTAGACTCAGCCTGGGCCTCTTGCTGCGAGGCTTCTGCCGCTACAGTCACCGATGAAAGATCAGTTTTATACTGGCTAAGCACATGTCGAACGCTTTCGTCTGACGCCATAAACACTTTAATCGGACGCTGAATGCGATTTGCCAGATAATCAACTGCCTGAACATTGTTAGCGTCAATCATCGCCACTGCTAAACGATTCTGCACCTCTGCTAATGGCACTGCCATGAACCGCTCAGCAATATCAGCTGGCAACAAGTTTAACACTTTTTGATCAATAAAGCTGTTAGTTAAATTAACATAAGGCACCCCAGATACTTGAGCAATTGAGTGTGTCAACAGCTCAGGATCGAGAATACCCTCCTCAGACAAAAGCGAAAATAACGGCTTATCTTGAGCCTTTGCTCGCTCTATCGCATCATCGAGAACCGATTTTTCAATCAACCCCTCTTCAATCAAAAGGCGCTCTAGCTTCTCAATAATATCTTCGGTTAGTAGTGCCATCGTAGCACCTCTCTACTGACTAGAAGCGCCATCGCTACCCACTATCACTTCTACTGTTGGGTTGATTGCGTTCTCGTTAAACACATCTTTGCTTGGTTCGGCCACATCAGCAGAGATCTTCGGCATAGTCTGGACTTTTATGCCATTTTCGGGAACGTGTAAAAATGATATGCTAGTGGCTATAAAATAAGCAATCAGCATACCCACACTAGCAATTAGCACAATCATCGCAATATCCGACTTCTTCATGGCTTTACCACCTTCGTGCCTAGTTCAATATTTCGTCCCGGCTCATAATACGCCTGTCCAATAATATTCATCGAGAGACCGTCGCTACTAGTGCGCATATCTATAGAGCTAAGTTCAAATACACGAATTGAGCGCTCTAATCGTGCTAAAAACTCCTTCAACATGTCTGCTGAGCCAGATACACTCATCATAAAGCCAATGCTTGATGAGCTGCCACCCCCCTCTGAGTCACCACTCACCAAAGAATCTTCGCCGTCACTAGCCGTCACTACCAAGCTATCTACTTTTAGCCCACTTACTTCACCGGCAAAACGAATCTGCAAAGAAGCACCAAGAGCATCTGCATTTGATTCCGATGGCAAAGCATCGAGAATAACCTGTAGAGCAGTACTTCCTTCGCTCGAGCGTACCGAATTAAGTGCCTCATTGGTATCAAGTACGCGTACATTGTCTTTCAGTTCGTCAATCACAGCAATATTTGACTTGATCGTATCGATAGTCTCTTGCTTAGCCGCAACTATCTTACCGTGAAAAATAATCTGCTGGACCAAGAAAAACGATACGACAAGCGCAACACCAGACACCAGCGCTACAGCCGCAACAGCCATAAACATCGTTCTTTTTGAAGAATCAATCTGTTGACGCTTTCTCAGAGCAACCTCTTTACCTGCCATCGCCACCCTCCTCCGAAGACTGTTCAAATAAACTCTGTGGTACACCTAGTCGAGAGTCAGTCACGTCAGTCCTCCCAGTTGGAGTAACGATTGTTACTGGGTCTTTTGACACCGCGAATAACTCCTCTGGGTAAGTAAATGTAAAGCTAAACCTAAGCACACGCTGACCTTCTGCATTTTCACCAAAACCAGTATCACCCGGTGCAATATTCGTTGCTAAGTCGATTTGATTCTCCTGATTGCCAATTTGTACATAAGTTTTTAAGATCGTTTTCTTAAATGTCTCTAGGGCAATAAAGCCATTAGCCGCCGAACCCTCCAGGGTGATTAGTTTATCCGACGGATTAAGCTTGATGCCAGTGAGCTTAATGTCATTCGGTGCTGGTGGATTGACCGCCAATACCGCATCAAATAAACGCGAATTAATCAACTTATCACTTTGCTGCTGATCAATTACCTCTAGTTGCTGCTGGATTGTCACAACCTTATTTAAGTCCTTAACGTCCGCCAGTTTCTTGCTCTCTTTACTAATACTTCCATCCTGAATATTTTCTGCAACAATTTGGCCACCTAACACCAGGCCTAAGACGACCGCAAGCCCCACGACTGCTATACCTATAACGACTGAGACCGATACTACAAAATTACGCAGCAACCGAGCACGGATATACTCCTGTTTGACGTCGGGTACTAAATTAATCTCAATCATAATTTATTACTCCTTTGCGCTAGACCCACGACAGCGGCAAACTCTGAAGCGACTGGTGCCAACTGTTGCTGGTCAGATTGTGAGACTGCTACATATTGCCAAGGATTGCCTGGTGCCGCCTGGACGCCTGTCTTTGCGGCTATATACTGATCGATTTGTGGAATAGTTGCGCCAAATCCAGAAAGGATAATACCGCTAACCGGCAAGCTTGGGTAACGAGTCTGGAAAAATTTAATTGACTTAACTAACTCAGAGGTAAAATTATCGAGCACACCATCGATCGCCCGCAGTACCTGCCCGTCCAACCTATCGGCTGCCAAACCAAATTTCAAGATAAACTGCCTGGCCTGCGTATCTTGAACATTCAGGTTCTGTACCGCCGCCCGAACCATCGCTTGCAAACCTGTTGGCACCGTCCGCACCAATCGTGGCGAATCACCATAAATAACCGCTAAGTCTGCCGAATTTTCGCCAATATCGATAATCATCCGAGCATCCTGACTGCCCGGAGGCGTTAGCGATCGAACAATTGCTATCGGATCCGGTTCTTCAGCGATCACATTAAAACCCAAACCCTCTATAAATTCCAACCTCTCCTCGGCATAGGCCTTTGCTACACTAGTTAATAGGACCTCGTGTTGACCAGGGGCACGCAAACTGTCACCCAAAAGCGCCCAGTCGGTCTTGGCATCGTCTACTGCCATCGGTATGTATTGATCTACTTGATATTTCATAGAAGCCCTTAGTTCCTGCTCTGGGACTTTTGGTGTATCAATAATGGTCGTAAAAGTCTTGTTCGATGGTAAGCCCACTGCTACATTTTGCGTTCGAATACCCGACTGCCCAATAGTGGTCATAATCACCTCACCCAGTCGACGCTTTGCCTCCGGTGAATCACTACTAGAAATATTTGGATCAACTGGAGCATAGCCGTAATGGACTAAATTCCAGCCGTTATTTGATCGCGATAATTGAACTGCTCGGACGGCATTTGTGCCAATGTCTAAACCGAAAAAGTCGCCCAACCCTTTATAGAATCTCATACGCTATATTATACATAAGTTTAATAGTTTTGAATAGCCCTTTGCATTAAAATCGCGGCGGTAATTCCCTGATATATGAAGTCTTGATAGCGCTAGTGCTCATACTCTGGCTGTATGCCCACAAATAAACATCAGGGCGTACGCTAATAATCTCTGCCGGCGAACCAGGGTCGTCTCGACCCGAACCAGCTGTCCGCCTAAGGAATAGTCGATCGGCGACGACTGGACCGTTTATTCTTAATTGCTGGTCACATGTTGTCGCGTTCAATCCGGCAAACGGATCGGCCTGATTTGACACCGCGTCACACGTACTAATATATCCACCCTGAGAGATCAACCATGCATCGACCCTTGTCACATTAGGCCCGATAATAATATCCTTTGCGATAATCACATACTGCGGTAGGTTAAACACCGATGTATGCTGAGCATCTTCGCCACCATAAATGATATCGCCAGTAATAGTTACTGTGCCGGTCGTCTTTATAACTGGCTGCACATTGGAGCCATCAATCGACAAATCCTCACTAGTGCTACTCATATTTATATACTCCGGCGACAAAGTTGTTTGTGGCATGACACCAAACTTACCGAATCCTGGTGTATTAGCAAATGTCAGAGCGTTATAGTTAGTAGTCAACTCTCTGCCGTCTATACCCGACAGCCCCGCTCCAGACGCTGAAGTTATTGCGCCAGGCGCAAACATGCCATATTCCGCCCAAGAACCATACAGCCTACCGTTGCGCTGCGTATTGCCAGTCCTTATGCTGCTATCTCCGCTAATACTGCTACCGACACGAACATCCGCACCCAAAATCTGAACCTTTGGCCGCTTAGCAATATGCACACAAGCAGATTGACTATAACGGAAAGTATTATTACCAACATTCTGATTATAGCCACTTACGATAACTACGTAGCAAATTCGATCACCTATCGCTAAACTACCTAGACTAGATATGTCATCTTCTCTCACTTCGGTGAATTTTTTACCCTCAGGCCCTATCACTTCATCTGAATTGCTTGCCAATACATCACAGACGCCCGGACTAGAATCTACCGTAACAGAATTCTTAACACCGATTTGTTGCGCCACGTCGCACCCCCAATTAGAGCCAGTTACCGTCGTATCTTCGCCAGCCGGTAAATCGGTCGTGACATCGCCACGTACAACAAATCGTACTACTGCATTTTTTGTACTTTTTGATTTGGTTGAGCCAATATTGTTGTCAATCCCTGGAGCTGCCCCCTCGACTGAAATCCTATCCGTACCCTCAGGTATCGACTCCATTGGGATATTCTGAATAGACGGCACCAGTTCATAGTTATATGGCACGTTCACACAGGCATAATTACTATATCCAACCTCGCCGTACCTATTCCACGATCTATCTCGCCAAGCAACTCGTTGACAGAGCTTCTTCCCTACACTGTCTTGACTTAATAGACTATTGACGCTTCCGTTATAGAAAGTCGATCCATTGGCTGCACCATTGCCAATCTGACTAGCGCTACCTCCCGAAAAACTTAACTCAAGACCAGTCTCCAGAGACCTGTCTTGACGTTGAATCCAATAAGCAACATTACGATCCATGGCGTTAGGGCCAGTATTTCTTAATGTATGATCCCAATACACCCTATCTCCAGGCTTAGCAGTAATAGCGTTCTCACCCTGTGCACGTGTACCTCCTGAACCAATTTTGGCGTATGACTGCCCATTCACGGACCATTGTCTAGGCTCAGGTATACCACCAAGTTCACCAAGCGGGTTACCACAATCCTGCTTAATCAGGTACAAATCCTTACCGCTCCTATCTCTAAAAACATACGCATCCCACCAACCAGTCATGTATAGCCAAGCTACATCCGCATGTGAGTTTTGAATATATGTATTACGCAAACCCCCAATATCAACTTGAATAAGGTCAATACGCCCACCAGATGCCACTAACGCATCTAGCCGAGTTTTTAATTTACCAAAATCGCTCACATTAGCACTTGCACCAGGCCCGTAGCCCATCATAGTACGATATATAAACGCAGCGCCAACCCTGTCATTACCGCCATTATTATACTTACTCACCAAGGTTGCCATAAAATTATTGACTCTTGCCTGCTGAGTGCTTCCGCTAATAGTAATGCCACCCGCGATAACATCTGAACCGTGATTTTCGTATTTATTATAAAAATACCCATAATACATATCCCTACCACTAAATGCAGAGACCTGTGTTATCAAACCAAGCGCTACCAAGCCAATTACGCCAATACCTAGAGCTATAAAAACAGGGTTAAATCTAGTCCGACTCACAGCTCCGCCTCTAATCTATTGATTTTTGCTTCAATCCGGTTATATTCAGCCTGGCGTGCTGGCAACTCTTTACTGTACTGATCTAGTAGCTTCTTATTGTAGTCAATAGCCATTTGCTTATCGCCCTTAGCCTCTGCTATTAGCGCAATTAGGCTGTCATTTACAAAATTACTAATTATAGCCTCTGCCTCTTGAGCCTTAGCCAACGCCTCATCATATTTCTCGATACTCAACAAATATACTGCTTGGTTCTGGAGAACCTTTTGCCTATCCTGATCGTCAAGATCTGACTCTGACAAATCGTTATACTTACCCATTATCTCGCCATAGCTACCCTCTGGATCATCTACTGACGCTACCTGTAGCTGTTTCAGTTCATCCACGGCTCGCTTCGTGCCATTAGTCATCTCCGAGCCATCTTCTCGTACATTATCAGTGTTTCCAACACCAACCTTTCCACTACCCAGCAGCAGAAACGCCCCCACTCCGCCAATTATCAGTAGCACACTAATTGCCACCACAATAATAATTTTCCTTCTATCCACTCGTTTCTTCGGAATGTTTTTTATAATATTTTTCGACATGATAAATATCTTTCTTATGCTTATTGTACCGAACTAAGCTCAAAAAGCAAATACTCTCTCATTATTTCAACTAAAGTGATACACTTGACTATAGTATGAGTCTATCAATCGGTATCGTCGGCCTGCCAAATGTCGGCAAATCAACTTTATTTAACGCCCTAACCAACAACGATATTTTAGCGGCCAACTATCCATTTGCGACAATCGATCCAAACACTGGTGTCGTACCTGTGCCCGATGAGCGTTTACAAAAATTGGTCGACCTATACCAGAGCCAAAAAATCATTCCCGCTACAGTCGAATTTGTCGATATCGCTGGCCTAGTCGCCGGCGCCTCCAAAGGCGAAGGTTTAGGCAATAAATTTCTCGCCAACATCCGTCAATGCAACGCTATTGCTCATGTGGTCAGAGCTTTTGACGACACCAGCGTCCTGCGCCATGACGACACCAAGGTCAATCCCAAAAATGACATTGAAATCATCAATACCGAACTCATCCTAGCCGATATACAAACTATCGAAAATCGTTTACCCAAACTTCAAAAAGAATCAAAAGCCAACCCCGCAGTTCGCGAGCGCGTCGACTATTTAGAAAACCTGCTCCATCAGCTCCAGTCCGGAACGCCATTATCCGCTCTACCATCAATCGACACGGAGCAAATCTCCGACCTTCACCTACTCACAGCCAAGCCGGTCATCTATGTCTTTAATGTCGATGAGGCAGGGCTATCTGATGACGAACTCCAAAAACAGCTGGCCGCCATAGTAGCCCCCGCTAAAGTATTATTTGTTAGCGCCAAACTAGAAGAGGAAATCAAAGGACTATCGAACACCGAAGCTCGAGAGCTACTAGAAAGCTACGGCGTCGCCGAAACTGGGCTAATGAAACTAATCCACGCCGCCTACGACATTCTCGGACTTCAAAGCTATCTCACTGCTGGCGAAAAAGAAATCCACGCCTGGACCATCCAAAAAGGCTGGACCGCACCCCAAGCCGCTGGCGTTATCCATTCTGACTTTGAACTCGGCTTTATTGCCGCCCAGATCATTGACTATGACGACCTAATAGCCGCCGGCTCCGAAGTGGCTGCTCGCTCAGCTGGCAAAGTTCGCACCGAAGGCAAAACTTATATCATGCGCCCGGGTGACGTTGTTGAATTCCGTCTCAACAAGTAAAATCGTTCGACATTACCCTTTCGCCCAGCCACCGCACTATCGCGCTCATTCTTGATCAAAAAATATTGCTCAATCCAGCCCTCGAAATCTGCGATAACCTTGCGCCGAATTGTATTGTTTTTAATAACACCCTTAGTAGTCTGCCCTGGCCCCGCCTCAAACTGCGGCTTAAACATAGCAATAATCTCCGTATCTTTTGTCGCCAATACTCGCACATGCGGCAATATCTCACGTAGACTGATAAAGCTAACATCTATCACCACGATATCAATCGGCTCAGACGGAGTAAAATCACGAATATCAGTTTTTTCGTATAGTTCGATGCGCCGATCGCCCCTCAGGCTTGGATGTAATTGATCTGTACCAACATCAACAGCGAACACTTTTTTTGCACCATGCTGCAGGGCAAAGTCAGTAAAACCGCCGGTGCTTGAGCCGACATCTAAGACTGTCTTGCCTTCAAACCTTACCTGAAAATCATCAGCAACACTAGCCAACTTAAGGCCCGCACGAGATACGTATTGGCTCGCAGTCTCTAGCTCAATCTCATCATTTTCGGTTACAAATTGTCCTGATTTTTGAGCAACTTTTTTATTCAAGAGAACATTACCCAGTTTGATATGATTTTCCGCCTGAGAGCGACTCCTGACTAATCCACGCCGCACCAACTCCACGTCTAGACGTCGCTTTGAATCATTCACTAGCTACTTCTTTCGCTCCCGATACTCACCTGTCGCAGTGTCAACCGAAACAATATCTCCAGTCTTAATAAACGCTGGAACTTTAACAGTTATACCAGTCTCGAGCGTCGCATCTTTTAGTACACTCGAGCTTGTATCGCCCTTAACAGCATCTTCCGCATAAGTAACTTCTAGATACAGATTCTTTGGCAATTCAACATTGATTACTCGTCCGTCAAATAACTGCAAATTAAGTTCGCTACCCTCTTTCAGATAGTCCTTAGCCGTGTCAACCACATCTACACTTAGTTCAAATTGCTCAAAATTCTCCGGATCCATGAAGTAAAAAGTGTTTGCGTCAGTATAAAGATACTGAACAACTTTATTGCTCACTTCTGCCGGTTCGATTTTCTCCTGCCCCTTAAAGGTTTTTGGTATGACACTGCCATCCAATAAATTCTTAAGCTTAACATTAACAATAGAACCGCCACGTCCCATCACTTTTTGACCGTATTCGACAACCCGATATGGCTTGCCTTCAATCTGGCAAACTACACCTTTTTTCAAATCTGTTGGCTGATACATACAC
>CAZKHR010000023.1:0-8908 GCA_964552745.1 uncultured Candidatus Saccharibacteria bacterium
AGTTGTTGTTACAAACCTAATTGTACTGGGCTGTTCCGTTTTAGTTTAATGTATCTACGTCAGCTCAACACCTTTGTATCTGAGACTAGAACCTATCCTTTAATTATATCACATTGTGCTTATGATTGCAACACTTGAGCCTACTTGCTATAGTTAGGTTATGAAAAAGCTGGGCGGTCTTGTTGGTGTGTTTGTTACGATTGTGGTCGTAATTTATCTGTTTGGCAACGAGTTACTGCTCTTTTTACTAGCTGGACGACTGCCGTTTACTAATGTTATCGTACCGTCAATTATTATGTTTTTATTTTGGCTACTTATCGTACCAGTCACCATGGCTATCTGGCGTATACTCGACTTATCAATCTGGAAGGCAATCGAATCAATCGGCGCCACACATCAACGTTACCTCAATCGCCATATTCGACTATTTATTCCACCCTTAACACCGACAAGTATCAGTTTAATTTCCCTGACCCTACTAGCAATCGAAGCCGAAAGTCGCCAAACCGCCACATCAACGCCAGCGGTCCGTCGTCGTTTTGCATCACTACCGGCCTAATCGTCCGCCGGAACGATATTTTCGATCCACAATTGTATCTCGGCAAGCAAAAACTGCTGGCGATCAGACAACTCTAGCTTCAAGGCTCGTTGTAAGGCTTCGATTACACCCGGCAATTGCTTTTGTAAATGCGCCGACCGCCAAGTCTCCCACGAGACCAGTTCATCTTCGCTCAATGCTTTTGGAAAGCTACGTGCCTTATAGTGAAGAAGTAGCTCCGGCAATCGCTCATCAATAAACTCTGGCTGGAAATCCACCAGCTCTAACTCAGAGGCATTTCGCACTGCCTCCACCCGAATTCGATCTGCGTCTGTCAGAAAACCATCGTATAGCCTTGCCTCTGGATCGCTCGCCGGCCGCACAATGCGATCTTTTTCGTACAAAGTCCGCAAACGTTCGGCAAAATCAGGATGCTCAAGCAATGTCCTCTTGTGCCTCTCAATAGTTTCCATAGCCAGCTCTAACCGCCTCCAACCATCTTCGACGTTAAGTACGCCGATTGGTGCGACGGCCGGACACCGATTGTACTGTAGCTGCTTGACAGGCAATGGCACAAAGCCCTCCTTCTGTCGCTCTTCCCACGACGCAAACGCTCTGTCTTCCAGCTCCTGCTCGCTCAAATCAACAAATGCTGACGGGTCATGCCTCAAATCATAGACTAGCGCATTGCCATAAGGCGCACTAGTTAGTGGAAAGGCTACCGTAGTCTTAGCATATTGTTTATCATATCGACCACTAGTGTAAACAAAAGGTTTTTTATCGTCGAGATTGACTAGCTTTTGCACTTCTTTCTTATTGCGCATCGTCAGTAGATAGTCAAATAACTGCGGTTGAGCCTTTCTAATCAGACGAGCCACCTCGATCAGCGCCTCAACATCGCTTAGCGCATCGTGAGCATTACTGTGCGCGATACCATTGACCTTGGTAATAAGCTCTAGGCGATTAGTCGGCTCACCCTTATCATCCACCGACCACTTAATGCCATCTGGACGAAGTGCCCGGGTCATTCGCACTACATCAAGCATATCCCAGCGACTGCGACCATCTTTCCACGACCATTCGTAAGGGTCATGGAAATTTCGCCACAATAAATGACGAATAAACTCGTCATCAAACCTAACGCTATTGAATCCCAGAATTATCGTACCTGGAGTGAACCACTCATTTACAAGCTTTTTGGCAAACTCCGCCTCTGAATATCCCTCCTCTAGCGTCTTTTGCGGCGTAATGCCCGTTATCAGTAGTGCATCGGGACTAGGTATAGTGTCGTCATTTAGAGCAACCAATACATTAACTGGTTCACCAATGATCTTAAAATTCATATCCGTCCTAATGCCGGCAAACTGCATAATTCGGTCATTACGTGCACTCAAGCCCGAAGTCTCCAGGTCATAAAAGAAAAACGTCTGCTCCATATACCCAGTGTAGCAAAAAACACCCAAAAAAGGGCGTTTAGGTCAAAAGTGAGGAGGTAAGTTGGATGATTTTAAGAATAACACATCAAAACAACTGCTTACGAGGGGCTGAGACAGCAAAGCATATCAATATTTTTATAATTTCATAAAGATTTAGGTATTTTACTGCTCTAACAAAGTAAACTCATCGGCGCCAATACGAACTATGCTCTCACCCGTACCACCACGACGGATGATTTCGTGCGAAATACCATATTTACGCATGATATCGCGAAGACGATTGACTGCCTCGTATTGCTCAAAGTTTGTCCGTCGAGCAAATTTCTCAATCTTTTCACCAGTCACTCGATATCCATCCTCCTCCTGCTCGACCTGCCAAGCATCAGCCACTTGCTTTTTGCTGAGTTCAATAACCGGCAAGCCCTCCGGCTCGTCACTCTCAATAACCTCAGCTTCAATCTGACGATGCTCTTTAACACGCTGACGCAAAAGCCTTAATAGGTCCGTTATACCCATGTGCGTGGTCGATGAAATGGCAATAACCTCTGCATTTGGCGCAACATTCTGAATCGCCGTAGCTTGCATAGCGATAATCTCCTGGTCCAAGCCCTCACACTTAGTTAAGGCAACCACCTCAGGACGCTCAGCTAATTCGGAGCTGTATTTCTCAAGTTCACGACGAATTGTTTGATATTTCTCAGCAGGATCGTCAGAATAAGCGTCAATCATGTGCAGTAAAACTGCCGTGCGTTCAACATGACGCAAAAACTGATCACCCAACCCACGCCCTTCACTCGCCCCTTCGATAATACCAGGTATGTCGGCAACCAAGATACTGCCATCGTCGATATCTGCCACACCGAGATTTGGCGTGATGGTAGTAAACTCATAGTCAGCAATCTCTGGACGTGCGTTTGACACAACCGAAAGAAATGTTGATTTACCGGCATTTGGAAAACCGAGTAGACCGACATCCGCCAATAACTTCAATTCTAGTCCTGATTCAAACTCATCACCTGACTCACCCAGCTCAGCAATTCGTGGTGCTTGGCGGGTGGAGCTCTTAAAATGAGCGTTACCAAACCCGCCGTCGCCACCCTTGGCTACCACCACCTCCTGCTCATCTTCGGTCAAATCTGCAATAATCTCATCACCACGCCGTACAATCGTACCCATGGGCACTTCAACTACTAGCGGACTTCCTGACCGTCCCCTGCGATTGCGCTTGGAGCCAGCCTGGCCAGATTCGGCTACAAGTTCTGGTTTATAACGAAACTTAAGCAAGGTGTTAAGGCCCTTAATCGCCCGAAAGATAACATCGCCACCCCGGCCACCGTCTCCGCCATCTGGGCCACCCTTGTCGACATATTTCTCATGTCGAAAACTAACAGCGCCGTCACCGCCTTTACCAGCCTTTATGTAAACAGTTGCAACATCAATAAACATATTACGTCTATTATACAACAAAAAGCACTCTATACCTACTTAAGTCATAGAGTGCTTAGTAATGTACTTAATTTTAGTGAATAAAGCTATAGGCACCAATAGCGCTACGTGGAATTGTGCGATTTGTCACAACATTATAGCCAGCGTAGTTCATATCACTAACATAGATATTTTGATCATCGACGTTCTCGACAACACCCACGTGTCCATAGCCACCACCACCTGAAGAAGTCTGGAAGACAGCTCCCGGTTGTGGATCTTTATTGACCACAAAGCCTGCTGCACGCGCACTAGAAGCCCATGAGTAAGCATTGCCCCAGAAGCTGCCGATTGGTCGACCAAGGGCGGCACGACGCTCGTAGGCATACCAGGTACAGTTACCGGCCGCATAGCGGTTACCTACTGATGCTCGAGCATAGCCATAACTAAGTCCGGTTGTGGCACTACTTCCATAGTTTGTGACTGGGCGTGGTGCAACATAGCCTGGACGCTCCGTCTCGGGTAAATCACCATTTGGCAAGACAATTCGCACATCTTTAGCTAGTGGCTGCTCAACATCGAGATCATTGTAAAGCACGATTCGCTCAGCATCAACCTTATATTTATCGGCTATGCCTTCTACCGTATCGCCATCTCGAGTAGTATAGACAACGCCATCAACCAAAGGTACTATCAATGTCTGTCCAGGCTGTACGCTATCTGAGGTGGTATTGTTAGCCCAAAGAATAGTCTGCACAGAAACATTAAACTCTTCGGCAATTTTCGCTATATCATCGCCCTCCTGGACGATATATGACGTAACCCCACGCTCTACAGAGGTGGAAGGCTGAACAATTTGCGGTTTTGAAATAACTTCCGCATCGGTTTGAGATAATTGCTTTTCAATATAAAGCGTGGTCATTGCTTCACGCAAATCACCAGCTACCGGCAGGTTCGTCACCTCGGCTAGATTTGTCACAGCATTAGCCGCCGTTAGTTGATCGACGGAAATATTTACCGCTGTAGCTTGTTGTTGAGGTTGGTCAATAACAACATAGGAATTCTGTTTAGCAAAAGCGACATCTGAGTTCTCAGCCACTCCCCCGTTTCGATAGCTAACTGCTAGAAAGGAAACGATGAGTAGAAAACCAGCCGCATACATCGTAATTGATGATTTCTGTAATTTTTTTGTCCAGCGAACAGTTGATTGATTACGAATAATCACTCTCCCGCACTATAAGGCGTTACCGCCAAGCGCTTATTACCATAATGAGTCTTTCTTCTCGCAATAGAACAGGATACGCGCCGACCTAATATTTAGTTAGTATTGAATTTGCCTTAAAATTAGTACTGTATCCGTGCGACAGTTCTGGTAAACCTGATTCGTAGCTTGCGTGACACAAAACAGTCCACAAACCCTACTTATCAGGGTAGCTATCAGTATAGCAAACCGCTTATTTCGTGTCAAGGTATTCCGATTAATGACTACTATGGTAATAAGCACTTTTGCTGACAGTGAGCGCGAATATTATCAGTGTGCTCGGTATCGGTTCGGCCAAAATAAGTCACATCATCGTCACCACTCAAGAAAAACAAATAGTCGGTTTCGGCTGGATCGGCCACCGCATTGAGAGCACTCAGTCCAGGTACAGCAATTGGCCCAGGCGGCAAACCAGCTACAATGCGAGTATTGTACTCAGAGTCCAACCGATGATCACGCGCCAACCCTGCAATATCAGCCGCATAGTGATAAGTGACATCGGACCCCAGGGCCATACCCGCCCCGAGACGATTGTAAAACACACTGGCAATCTGTCGCTGATCCTCGCACACTGCCTGCCCCGGACAGCCAATTGACTCGCGCTCAACAATTGATGCCAGAGCAATGCCCTCGTAGAGACTAAGACCTTGTGCAGCGAACCTCTGCTCCAGACTACTCTCTCTAACCACACGAGCAAATTCGTCAATCGCCCTCTGAAGAACCTGCTCTGCGGTAGCACCAGCCTGAACGAAATAGGTATCGCCGTAAATATAACCCTCTAGCCCCATATCGGCGGGTCGCCCAGTAAAGACTGGGCTTTGGTACTCGGCCGCAAAAGCTATTGTAATTTCTTCATCAGTAAAGCCGGCTGTCCTAAGGGCTGTACGCACATCATACTTTGCGCTGTCATCATCTTTATTGGCGCGCTCAAGCATTGCTCCAGGATAAAACGTGACTGATACTTCATCGGCCTGACCGCTTGTTAAATGAGCGATGATTTCCTGTAAACTCCAGGATGGTGACACACTATAGACGCCTACCTGCATACCAGAATCATCGTTCAAACGCATATAAATATTCGCCGCTAATGTACTCCGAATAGCACCGTTCTCTTTGAGCTTTTGAGCAATATCACTACCTGACATACCACTCTGAATATCAATTCGCACGGTCTTATCGCTAGTCTCATCGAGGGGCTCTAACTGTGTCCGATACCACAATAGACTAAACGCCACTGTCGCAGTAGCAAAAACAACAACTGACCCGACAATAATCAACCAAAGCGACTTTTTTCTAATATGCATATTTTTCCTCCAAGTAGTCCTGTAATATGATACTGGCGGCTTCAGCGTCAATTTCACCCTTGTCTTTAACTCGCCCCAAACGACGCTCCGCCTCAACACTAGTCAGCGATTCATCCTGGAAGACTATCGTTGCATCAATATCAATTCTCGCCAGCTCCTTGACGAAAGCCTCTGTTGCCTCAGTCTGTCTGGTTGCTTCGCCAGACTGATTGCGCGGGTAGCCGATAACAATAATATTGACCTGATGCTGTAATATTACTTCTACAAGTTGCTGAATTACCTTGTCACCACGTTCGACATAGCCAAATGGTACGGCAATTTTCACGTCCGAATCAGCTAGCGCCATACCAACACGCTTATCGCCCACGTCTAGAGCGAGAAAGGTCTTTTTAACTGCCATCCTGTAGCTTAAACTCAACTGTTATGCGCTTAACGTCATCAGGCACTGTTCGGACCCAAAATGGCCAAAACTTGGTATCGACATCACTTACTCCGTCAATCGCCTCTAAACTAGCTTGTATGTCGCCGTAGCGCTTACTGCGAACCTGCTCCTTGACCTGGTCTTCTTTGATTTCAGGACCAATCCTGCCATTAGCCGTCACTCGTACCATGGTACGTTCATTCCGATCGGAAAATTGCGAGAACTTGACATCTTTTGCACCGTCATCGTAAATTTTTTGATTAGCTTTGCCATCAATTTCTCGATTAAGACTGTCGCGAATGAAATTCGATAATTGCGACTGATCAACAGCCAACATTGTCGCCGTAACGTTTGCCCTGAGTGATACTGCTCCGGTAGCTTCAGACCCGACCGCTACGCTCGGCACTGGATCGCCTCTAGATTCGCTATAACTGTCGCTGATTGGCGTACTGGACGAAGCAAATTCCGACAGCAACTTCTCACGCAGACCGTCAATTTTTTTCTCACTCAAAACTGAAGCGGCCTTAGCGATATCGTCTTCGCTGACGACAGTGGCCATCTTGTCAGTGCCACCAGTGGTTGCACCATTTCTAATCCTCGCCTCAACCGTACGCGGCGCGCCTGAAAATGAACCCGATGCTCCATTAGAACTTGCTCCAGGCTCAACCGCCGTAATACCGATAGTTGCACTAGAGCTGGCGTTGGTCAGTCTAACCGCAGTATTAGTTGTATATACTTTACCACTACTTGAGGTCAGCCGTGTATTTGCTGGAATATCGATACCCCCCAAAAGTGCACTATTCGAGTCTGAGGCAAATTGTACTGTTCCAGTTGATTTCTCGCCAATATTTTTCTCGCCTGTTGCGGTAAAATCAACCGAGACATCTTGCTTCTGCTCCTGTTTAATTACCCTTAATGTGGCGTTTTCGACATTAGTTTCACCATCTAGCGTCAATTGCACGTTACGATCAATTGTCGCCGGCGTAGTCTTAGCAGTAATCATAACCGTCGCTCTAGGCGCAAACCAAATCGCCCAAACCAAAAACCCCACTAGTATCACTACACCGCTACCAATAAGCATTATTTTCTTGCGAAATGACGAAAAATTCGGCACTTTTGTCTGCTTTTTGCCCTTTTCTTGCTTCTGATTCTTTGGATTTTTCGACTCAGCAATTACCTTATCTACAGCTGGATCGTCAGGCTGCACTACCGAATCAGCATATTCACCCACCGGCAACGAGCCGCCATCTATCACATCATCGTCTACCTTAAGAGCTGGAATCTCAACCAGCTCTGGCTTACTTTGTAAATTTCGAGCAACCGGAATCTTTGCCATGGCAGCCAAGGCTATCAACGACTGATTGTGCGAAATTAAAACTACCCGCTTACCAGCCTGTTCGGCTGTTCGTGCCAACAGACGCATATTAACCGCACTCTGAAGTACGCCAACTCGGCTCGGCGGCACGAGTGCAACAATTTTTTCTTTTGAAGCCTTGATCTTACCGACAATTGTCGTGATATCATCTTCGACATCAATGTAAATTACGTCTTTGTTCATTATACTTTCAGTAAGTTATTGACCTTTTCCATCAGACCACCCTCGGCCTGTCCTGTTTCTATTGTATCATAGCCAACTCGGAGCAATCCGAGAGCAGTAATCATCGTATGATCAGCTATTTTGCCTGTTTTGTCGGTAATACCAATCACCTCCGATGGTCGAATAAGCTGAACACTCGGTCGCTTAGTAAAAGGCAAATCAGTATACCACTTTTGGGTACCAAGCGCATCCACCAGCATCTTGAGACTAGAACCGCCACCACAAAGGAGAATTCGATTCGGCAAGTGGTCAACACTATCAAATTCACTCAGTGCCAACTCAACGCCTGATAGCCAAACCTCTAGTGTCTTATCAATTGCAAGCTCAAGTTTCTCTTTGACAGCTGGCTTAATACTTTCATTATCAATATTGACCTTTAATTTTTCGGCATCAGTATAACTGATATCCATATCGGCCGAAATCGTCCGCGTAAAGCTTCGTCCACCAATACCAAACATCCTTGTCCCTTCAACACCACCATCGTTAACAACAGCAATATCTGTCGTACCACCACCAACATCGACCAAAATTGCCGTAAAACTACTGTTCGTGTCAGCCCCGAGTACGCTGCGACTCACGGCAAATGGCTCAGCCGCCACCGCAATCAAGTCCAGTGCCAATTCATCGGCCACTTTTTCGAGCGCCCCAATATGAACCATCGGCGCAAATGCGGTGTAAATCTGAATTGCCACATCACGTCCCTGAAAACCTAGTGGACTCGATACCTTATAGCCATCGATATGAATCGACACCAATGCGGAATTAACTAACTTAACCTCGACGTCTTGATTGCCCGTCTCTAGCGCAATCTGCTCCTGAGCACGCCCCTGAGCTCGCTCCTGCACCTTCTGAATAATAAATTCCATCTCCGCCTCATCAAGCGGCTTGTCAGGACGTGGACGACGATAACGAATAGTGTTCGTCAC
>CAZKHR010000023.1:8918-9291 GCA_964552745.1 uncultured Candidatus Saccharibacteria bacterium
CCCGCCATACCAATAACTACTCGCTTAGCCTGCGTACCAGCTTGATCCTCTGCCTCAGTTAAGGCAATTTCACAATTTTGCACTACTCCAGCAATATCAGCAATCGCTCCAGAGTGCATATCACCTAGATTTTGCTGTTTTCGTCCAACACCTATTACTTCGAGCTTATCGCCCTTAATTTCTGCAATTAGCGCCTTGACGTACTCTGTGCCAACATCGATACTAGCGATCAGCTCGCGGTCATCGGCACTCTTCTTCTTTAACATTTCTTTTAAAGACATATCTATATTAGTATACCGCTCATGCAAAAAATCAGCAAATGTTTGACTATTTCGTATTTTTGTGATATACTAAAAGAATGAATAAGGACCTG
>CAZKHR010000024.1:0-9268 GCA_964552745.1 uncultured Candidatus Saccharibacteria bacterium
TCGTTCAATCAGCACGTAAAAATGCTGGGTTAAATGTTGATGACAGAATCAACCTTAGTTTGTTTACCAATGATAAAGAGCTGAAGGAGTCCATGGCTGAGCACCGTAGTGTGATTTATATGGAAACGCTGGCGGTAGGTGATAAGGTTGCGTCAACGGACGCCAAGGTTGTTAAAATTGATGGCGTGGAGATGGAGATATTGTTAGAGAAAGCGTAGGTGTGCTTGAGTGTTTTAGGGATGGTTTTGAGCCGAATAATCTCTACTTGACTTTTATCACAAACTGTGCTATTATGAAAGAGTAAGGTTATGTAAAAAACAAAAATATGAGTATATTTCGTCGTAATAAACTTTTTCAGTCTCGTCGCCTGGCGTTTGCACCAATTGACCCGTTAGATGACGGCCTGTACGACATGATTGAGCGAGAACGACGTGAATCGGGGTCGTTTTACGATCATTTAGCAAGTGATGACGCAAATTTTTCATGGCTTGACAGCGACCATGGTGGTTTGGAATTTTCTAGCGATTAAGCTACAATTGAAACATGAAATTACTTGTCACTGGAGGAGCTGGCTACATCGGCTCGCACACTGTTATTGAGCTAATAACAAAAGGTCATGACGTTGTGGTAATCGATAACTTAAGCAACAGTTCAGAAGAAGCATTGCGTCGAGTCGAGGAGATCACTGGTAGCTCTGTAAAGTTCTATGAGTCCGATGTTCGTAATAGTGACGTATTGGACGATATTTTTACTACCGACAGTATTGATGCGGTGATTCATTTTGCTGGGCTAAAAGCGGTTGGCGAGTCGGTCGAAAAGCCACTAATCTATTATCAGAATAATCTCGATTCAACGCTAATTTTACTCGAGGCGATGCAAAAGCATGGCGTGAAAAAGCTAGTTTTTAGTTCGTCAGCGACGGTCTATGGCGACCCTATACAGCTACCTTTGACCGAAGATATGCCACTGAGTGCAACCAACCCGTATGGGCAAACAAAGCTGATGATTGAGCAAATATTACGTGATGTTTCTATTGCTGAGCCAAGTTGGAGTGTTACTTCGTTGCGGTATTTTAATCCAGTTGGAGCGCACGAAAGTGGGAAAATCGGCGAGGACCCAAGTGGTATTCCTAACAATTTATTACCGTTTGTTAGCCAGGTGGCAGTTGGTCGCCGAGAGCAGGTGAGTGTATTTGGCGATGATTACGATACGCCGGATGGTACGGCAGTGCGAGACTATATCCATGTAGTTGATTTGGCAAGGGCGCATGTGGCGGCGATTGAGCACCTTGAGCACCCCGGTCAATACAAGGCCTATAATATTGGTACTGGCGAAGGCGTGTCGGTACTTGAGCTGATTGAGGCATTTGCTAGGGCATCGGGCAGAGATGTTCCGTATGCGGTAGTTGCTCGTCGACCTGGCGATGTTGCCGCTTGTTATGCGGACGTATCTCTGGCAGAAACAGAGCTTGGCTGGCGTGCAGAATACGATATAGCCAAGGCTTGCGCCGATAGCTGGCGCTGGCAAAGTCAAAATCCAAGGGGGTATGAGATATGAAAATAACCAAAGCAGTTATCATGGTCGCAGGTTGGGGTGCACGGATGTTGCCGATCACCAAGTCAATCGAAAAGTGCATGTTGCCAGTCGGTAGGCGACCAGTGATTGATTATGTAGTACAGGACCTGATGGCGGCTGGCATAAATGATTTGTATTTTGTGGTGGGCGAACAAAGCAGCCAGCTACAGAGTTACTATAGGAGCAATATATCACTAAATGATTATCTAAAAAAAGTCGGCAAAACTGATCTGTTGCCCCTAGTGGCACCTTTGCGTGGGGCGGATATTCACTTCATAGCGCAACCAAGCACTGGTGGCTATGGCACTAGTATACCGGTTGGGCTGTGCAGCGAGTTTATTGACGACGACGAATCGGCGATAGTTGTTTCGGGCGACCAGTTCTTTTTACGAGACGATGGCGGCTCAAATGCTGGTGATATTATAGACCTAGTAAATTCACGCGGACTGAGTGCCGGGTTGCTTGGTAATCCTTTGCCGGAGGAGCTGATCTCAAATTTTGGTATTATTGAAAAAGACAGTGAAGATAATTTTGTTCAAATAATTGAAAAACCCAGTTTAGAAGAAGCGCCGAGCAACCTTAATAACTCCAGTTTCTATGTATTCGATAAAGAAATTTTTGAACTTGCTAGGACACTTCCTGCCAATCCTGCCCGTGGTGAATATGAAATCACCGACGCTATCAACGCCTATGTTGCCAGTGGTAAAAGAATCGCCGTCGGCGAAGTTACTGGTGAGTATATGGAATGTGGCAGTGTTGATGGATGGCTAAAGGCTAACAATGCAGTTGTGGCGAAGTTAAAAGGGCATGATGGTTAAAAAAATAATATTATCTATAGCAATCGTGTTAGGAGCAGCTTCGGTAACTCTAGTGTCTTTGACTGTAATAAACCCAGAAGAAAATAGAGATGATAGAGTACTTAAAACATCAGATTCAGAAGATACTACTAATTCAAGTTCGCTAGGTGAGGAAGTCGCTTCCGATGGTGGGGCGCTTTTGGTGTCAGAGTGGGGTGTTAAAATTCAGTTTTGGGGCGAACATACCAAGGATGTCACTCTCCTGGAGCCTGGACTCATCACGAGTGGTCGAGTTGAGTCGGTGACTATCAGCACCCAGAAAATGTCGATGATGGAAGCAGCATTTATGCCTGAGGGTTATGCTATGGGTGTTGGGGCTATTATGAGATCTAAGGATAAACAGCTGCTTCAGAGGGAAATTGGCGACGCTCACGATGTTGTTCAGGGTGAAGATCAGTATTTTTACGCTATGGTTTTGGGCGATGATTTTATTCAGCTTACTAGAGCTGATAGTTCTGACGGACTATCGCCAATAACCAAGGATCAACTCAGTGAGATGGTACAAATCGGAGAGGATCTAGCCGATTTCAATAAGAATGGATCTGTTGTAAGCCTATAGATAAGGCTTGAAAAGTCCAGTGCTATCTGATACAATAGTCTAGAATCAAAATAATGTAATTATAAGGAACAAAATGCAAGCAGTCGTGAAAATCTCTGGCAAGCAGTATATTGTCAGCGAAAAAGAGTCCCTCTTGGTGGATCTCCTCCCTGAAGGCACAAAAGAACTCACCCTCGACGCGCTTTTGGTGACAGATGGCGATAAAACCACCGTCGGCACACCAACGGTCAAAGGTGCAGTAGTTAAGGCAAAAGTAATTGAAGACGAGGTGAAGGGCGATAAAATTCGCGTCATTCGCTACAAATCAAAAAAGCGAGTCCATAAAGAAATGGGTCATCGTCAGAAATACTCTAAGATTGAAATAGTTTCTATCAAGAAATAGTTGCATAGCAACACAACAGAACCGCTTCATCTAGGGGCGGTTTTTGTGTGCTTGTTGGATTATTTGGATGAACCGAGTAATAATAGAGTACGGGGCTTATTGAATTTGCAGAATGAAGTACTTGCTTCCATGGTTAGAGTGTTTTGTGCTATAATTAGCTTAAGCAGAGAGGGGAGTGGTTAGTGGCGATTACGATAGCGGTGACAAATCAGAAGGGTGGAGTGGGCAAGACGACAACGAGCGTTAACATTGCTTATTTTTTAGCAAAAGCAGGCAAGAAGACTTTGCTGATTGATTTTGACCCTCAGGGCAATGCGTCGAGCGGTCTGGGGATTGATAAACAAAATGTAGAGATAACGATTGCTGAGGCGATTGTTAGTCCAGAGCAGGTGTCAAATGCGATTTTGCCAACCGAACATAAGAATCTGTCGATTATTGTGGCACCGTCTTACTTGGCGAATACTGAGGTGGAGCTGGCTCAGGCCGAGGGGCGATTTGCGCGACTGAAGCAGGTGGTAGCGCAGGTTGAATCAAGCTATGATTATATTGTTATTGATAATCCGCCAAGTTTGAGTTTATTGACGGTCAATGGGCTGATTGCGGCAAACTACTTACTGTTGCCGGTTCAGGCGGAGTTTTATGCGCTGGAAGGCTTGGGGCAGTTGCTGGAGACGATGAAATTGGTACGCAAGGGCTTGAACCCTTCGTTGGAGTTACTTGGCGTATTACCGACGATGATGGACTCACGCACGTCGCTGTCGGGTCAGGTGCACGAAGAGATTAAAAAGTATTTTCCAGACAAGGTTTTTGAAAATACCATTCCACGTAATATTCGTCTAGCCGAAGCGCCTAGTCACGGCTTGCCGGTTGGGGCGTATGACCGTTTCTCAAAGGGTGCACGTGCGTATAAGGCGCTAACAAAAGAGATTATTGAAAGGGCGGAGCGATGAAAAAAGGCTTAGGTAGGGGGTTCGACTCGTTAATTCCGACGACGCTGATCGATGAAATGTTCGATCCGACTGCTGCTCAAGATGGTAAGTTAAGTAAACTACAGGAATTGCTAGTTGATGATATTCAGCCAGATCCGGAGCAACCACGTCGTTTGTTTGATGAAGGTGCAATGGCGGAGTTGGCAGTATCAATTCGTGAGCATGGGGTACTGCAGCCAATTGTCGTGTCGCCCCAGGGAAAAAAGTATGTGATTGTTGCTGGCGAACGTCGCTGGCGAGCGTCAAAGCTGGCGGGACTTGAGACTATTCCGGCACTGGTGCGAACATTGAGCGGTCAACATCGCCTAGAGATCTCGTTGATTGAGAACATTCAGAGGCGCGATCTGAACGCAATTGAAACAGCGACAGCCTATCTAAAGTTACGAGACCAATTTAATATGACACTAGAGAAGATTGGCGAACGAGTTGGCGGTAAATCTGCCAGTGCGATCAGCAACACTTTGCGACTTTTGAAGTTGCCAAAAAGTGTTCAGGAAGCGGTCTATGAAGGTAGGGTTAGCGAGGGTCAGGTTCGTCCGATGATTGGACTGCCCGAGGATTTGGCGAAAGAGTTATTGGAGCGAATTGTCGCAGAAGAGTGGAGTGCACGGCGGATTGAGCGATGGATTTCACAGCATAAACAAGCCAAGAAGACCGGTGCGCAGTCAGTGGTATCTAAAAATATACACCAATCGACTATTGATCATCTGAGTGGTCGCTTTGACACTCCGGTGTCGGTTAGTGCCAATACTAAAGGTGCGGGCAAGATTGTTATTTCGTTCAAAAATGAAGCAGAATTTCAGCGAATTCGTGAATTGTTAGGGTAGGCTTATGGTTGTGACTCGAGCTAGTTAACGAAGAAGTTAAGTGCTAAAATGTTCGAATTTTATCGAATGGGAAGATTCGTAGCGAAACTGGTCCAACAACGTCGAATAGGGGGATTGTGCCCATGCAATCGCGTGAATCACATGAATAAGCGCCTTCACGGTGATCGCCCATGACAAAAATTGTTCCTTGAGCAACTACCGTGTCGACATCACCAGAGGTTGGCTGACCTGGCTCATTGTGGTTGATTGTTGGGTCGGGGTCAAATCCACCTGGAAATTCAGTATTGTAGACAGTCACTGCGCCTTTTTTGACTACCACGCGTTCGCCAGCAAAGGCGATGACACGCTTGACGATATACTGCTCTCGACCAATTTCTGCATTAAAATGAGGATTTTTAAAAACGACGACTTGACCGCGCTTAGGTATGTATTGAGTATTTTTTAGTTGCGAGACAGTGACTGGTAGTCGATTAACGATAAGACGGTCGCCAGTGTACATGGTTGTTTCCATGCTTGGCCCTTCAACATTAAAGCTACGAAATACGAAAGTATTAATCAGTAGGGTGCCGATGATTACCCCGGTCACGAAAAAAACGAGACTAATCGCGTCCCTAATGCTCGGGTGTCGGTCAAAGAATGAAGCTTCCACTCCCTCCACTATGGCACAAGCGCGTTAAAAAAGGAAGAGTAAATCAGTGGTTACGAGCATTACCATGTGATACAATAAGTAATTGTGAAGCATAGTCGTAACTCAGTAGACGGATTTATTGCCCGGAGGCCACAACGGTCATCCATGGGTGATTCAACAAAGACGCAATCGATAGACTTGGTGGGGCGGGCTCGTCCATCACACCATGTGACCAATGAACTACATACAGGTAATGATCAGGTTAAATCATCAATTGCAAGTGCCAATCCGAGTAAGCTACAGGACAATATTAGTCAATCGCTAAAAGCAATCGACGGCGAACACCGACAGGAAAAAGAAGTTCATAAGAAACGTCGTAAAAAGAGTCGTTGGGTTAAGGTGACTATGGCGATAATCGGCGTAATTATAGCAACTGTGGTTGGTTTTTTGCTTTGGCGTGCCTGGAATATGGTACAACAGGTGTTTAACGGCAATATTCTTGGTATTTTGCAACAGCAGGAGCTGAAAATGGATGACCAGGGTCGTAGTAATGTGCTAATTGTCGGTACGACCGACGACGACCCAGCGCGCAAGGCTGAGGGTGATGGTATTTTGACTGACTCAATGATGGTGATTAGTGTTGATCAGAAAAAGAAAGACGCTTATATGTTCAGTATTCCGCGTGATCTATGGGTAAAATACAATACCGCCTGTTCAGCTGGCTATGAGGGTCGAATAAATGTTATGTTTGGCTGCATTGATAGCGCTGACACGGAAGAGGCGGAGCAAGCTCGGAATGAGGGTATACGCAAGTTTGTCGGTGATATTCTTGATATGGATATTCAATACACCGTTCATGTTAAGTCAAATGTTGTGCGGGATGCCGTTAATGCGGTTGGTGGGGTGACAGTCGAGGTCCAAAGCCGTGATGAGCGTGGCGTGCTCGACGCTAGCATTGATTGGATGTGTACGCAGAGCGGGGTAGACCAGGCGGAGCAAAAACGCCGTTGTCCAACTGGGCACTATATTGATTTTCCAAATGGCCTAAACGAAATGGATGGCGATAAGGCGATGTGGTTTTCGCGGGCTCGTGGCGTCGGTTATGGTGCTACCTATGGCCTGGAGCAGTCCAATTTTGATCGTGAAAAAAACCAACAACTCGTATTGATGGCGCTCAAAAACAAGGCTATGTCGACTGGTACGCTGACGGATTTTGGCAAGATTACTAAACTGATGGATGCCATGGGGGATAATTTACGAAGTGATGTTAGTTCGGCAGAAATTCGGACAATCATGACTATTGCATCAGAGATGAGCGATGATGATGTTCATCGAATTGACCTTTATAGTGAAGAGGAGTCATTATTAACGACAACCTCGATCGGCGGGCAGAGTGTGGTTCAGCCAACTGCTGGACTACATAACTATAGTCAGGTTCGGGCTTATCTCAAAAAGATAATCTACGCCTCAGTATTGTCTCGTGAGGGTGCGAATGTAATGGTTGTTAACGCTGGTGGCTATACAGGTGCGGCCGCCGAGGAAACTCAAGTGCTGTCGGAGCTTGGCATTAATATGCGCGAGGCCATTAACGCCGATGAGGATATTTCAGGCAAGTATAAGGTGTATCAGCTTGTGTCGGACGGTGAAAAGCCAGAAACGCGACAAAAACTCGAGCAGTTGTATGGTGTTAAAGTAGAGTTGTCCACGCCAGCGCTTACTGTACCAGAGGGCGTAGATTTTGTGGTAGTCATTGGTCCGGAGGCTACTAAGTAGGGTATAATATATTAGGATATGGTAGATTTTCTTAAACTTGCCAAGCAAAAGACCTTACTCAGCGAGGTGGTTTATTATGTTTTGAATATTGGACTGGTGGTGATCCTGTTTGCCTTATCGCAAACAATTCAAGCGCCGATTTTCGCCATTGCGCTAGTGCTGATTAGTAAGTGGCGAGTACTGGCGGTACGTTTACGATACTGGTGGGTTAATATTCAGGCAAATATGGTTGATGTTATTGTTGGCGTGAGTGTTGTTGCGCTAATGTATACACCTCAGGCAACGATAGTTTCACAGGCTGTCCTGTCAGTGCTGTACGCACTGTGGCTGTTGGTGCTAAAGCCAATGTCCAAGCGAAGTGCGATGGAGGCGCAGGCTTTTGTGGCGACAGCTATGGGTGTGACTGCACTTTATAGCGTGTCTTACGAGTGGCCAGTGGCGTTGGTAGTGATTGGTATGTTAGTGATTGGCTACAGTACTGCACGACATTTCCTTCATTCGTACGATGAAGATCAGCTGATTTTATTGAGTGGTTTATGGGGGCTGATATTTGCTGAGCTTGGTTGGCTAGCTTACTATTGGACGTTCGCCTATACGCCTTTTGCGACGGTTAAAATCCCCCAAGTAACCCTAATTGTCCTACTGGTGTCGTTTATGGGTGGTCGGATGTATCAGTCGTGGGCAAAACATAAACAAATCGTTATCGGTGAAATAATTTTGCCGGTGGTATTTTCTGTCCTAGTTATTGGGGTGATGGTGATCTTTTTGAGTTCGGTCACGATTTAATAGCAAAAGGAGGTAATAAGTGCAACAAAAGAAGAAACGAGCGCTGATAATTTTGGCGATTATTGCTGGAATATGGCTGATTGCGGGTTTGGGCGTGCTTGTTGCCTGGCTGTCGTCGCAACCTGCGCAAAATGACACGATAACAAGGAGTGAAACTGACGGCAATCAAGTGATTACTGCCGACGAAGCTGACCTTGAGAGTATTGTTAATAAGGTTGGGCCAACGGTAGTGTCAGTTCTGACAACCAAGATTTCTGGCTCTGGTATGTTTCAAAGTACGCTTGAAGGGGCGGGCACGGGGGTAATTGTTAGCGCAGATGGTTATGTTTTGACCAATCGTCATGTAATTCAAGACGCTAAATCGTTAGAGATTATCAATAGCGAGGGCGATCGATATGACGATGTGACTCTGATCGGGTCGGATCCGCTCAATGACTTGGCGATTCTTAAGATTAAAAATGCTAAAGATTTGCCGGTAGCAGAGTTGGGTGATTCTGGTACGATTCGTGTTGGCCAGCGAGTGATTGCGATTGGTAATTCACTCGGTCAATACCAAAATACGGTGACCAGCGGTATCATCTCAGGCCTAGGTCGACCAGTAACGGCGGCTACTGATGAGTTGGGTATGAACGTCGAGTCGTTAACCGATTTGCTGCAGACCGATGCAGCGATTAATCCAGGTAATTCGGGTGGGCCATTGATTAATATGGCTGGTCAGGTAATTGGTATCAATACCGCCATCGTTTCCGACGCCCAGAGTGTTGGTTTTGCGATTCCGATTAATGCAGCACGGGGAATTATTCGTGGTGTGTTGGCGAGTGGCACTATTCAAAAGGCCTATCTCGGGGTCCAGTTTGTGGCGATTACTCCAGATATTCGAGCGGAACTTGGT
>CAZKHR010000025.1:0-8743 GCA_964552745.1 uncultured Candidatus Saccharibacteria bacterium
ATGCTGTCATTACGGCAAGTGACGCAATACTTGAGGTGACTTCGGTTTACTTAATTTCTGGTACGCAACAGTACGAAGAGTTGAAAAGCCGTGTGAGCGATCGTGATGGCTGGCGACTAGATGCTTTTGTTAGTCAAGGTATGTCAAGAGTACTGGCAGCAGCTGATATTGTGGTGGCAAGAGCCGGAGCGACAACTCTTTTGGAACTGGCGGCACTACGAAAGCCGACAATTATCGTGCCAAATGCTATGCTAACGGCTGGGCATCAACTAAAAAATGCTAAGGTCTACCAGGATAAGTTAGCAGCTATTGTGATGAGTGAAGAAGAGATGATGGAGAGCGAACAGGTTTTGGCTGATAAAATCATCCAGTTGCTTCGTGCGCCAAAAATACTTCAGGGCCTGGGGGAGAACTTTGGTAAATTTGCAAAGCCCAATGCAGCAAAAGATATGGCCGAGATGATAGCCACAGTGATACGGCGTCAGGGGCGAAGGAAGTGATTTTTAGGAGACAAAAAAAGAACTTATCTCGTCGTGAAATTGTCGCTCAGCGACGACAGTCTGCCTCTGTGAAAACAGATACGACAAGTATCGGCAATAACACTAGGCGATTTCAGAAAAATCGTGCAATAGCCGTGAAGAGGGTAGGGGAGTCGGATTTGACAGAGAGGCAGGCGTGGCATAATTTACGTCAGAAGCGTCGCAGGCTATTTACAGTGCTAGTTGGGGTGCTGGTTGGTGCGGGCGTAGTAATGCTTGCTTTAACGCAATTTGCCGGTAGTATAGCCGTTCAGACGACAACTCCGATAGATAAAAAAATTGCCGATGGGTATGAAGATTTACTTGGTGAATATTTTGCTGAACGACTAACGGAGCGATTTAGGTGGCTGGTTAATAACGATGCACTTAACGAATTCTTTTTTGTTAGAGCGCCAGAAGTTAAGAGAGTTGCTATTATGCCTGGATCGGAGCTTGCTACGGTTTCCTTGAGGCTGGAGTTTCGTGAACCAGTCGCCCAGTGGACGTCTGGCGAGAAAACTTACTTTGTGGACGACAGCGGCGTAACGTTTGAGAAGAATTTTTTTGAACCACCAAGAGTGGTAGTTAAGGATGAAAGTGATATTCAAGCTGAGGCTGGTGTCGAAGTTATTAATCAACGGTCTCTGGCATTTCTAGGTCATATGGTTTCTGGTTTTCGCGATCACGATATGACTGTACAAGAGGTTGTTTTGCCCGACAGTACTTTGCGTACTATGAATGTGCTCTTGGAGGGCAGAGTGACAGTAGTGCAGATGACTATTGATCGCGATGCCGATGCGCAGGTGCAGGAGGCTATCTTAGCTTTTCAATATCTGGACGGTAAGGGCCAGGTGCCGGAGTATATGATTGTAAGTGTGGATCAGCGAGTTTTCTATAGATAGGGGAGGACTTTCGTAGCTTACGGGATGGAGTGGGGGCTACTCCCCACGCCTCTATGTTCGCCATATGTTCTTTTTTGAGAAAAAACATATTATCATAGTTAAAGCTTAAAAAGTCAAATAATGCAAGCACAGGGCAGTAAGGCAGAGCAGGGCAATAGTTTTTATAAAAAGTCAAATATGCGTCGGCAAGTGTGGAAAACTGAAGTCTTGGTGGTGTGTAAAAAACGACAACACGATAGCCGGTGCGCCACGCGTTGGCTCGGCGGGCGTGAATGCGAACATTTATGAAAAATACAACGTTCGAATAAGGCTGACATGGGTGGGTGCAGTCGTAGTCCCCCTGTTCGGCTTGATTGGGGGGGCTGTTAGTTTGTGTGTTAATGAAGAGGCTTCCATCGATGTAAGATATATTATAGTACGTGAAATATACATTGTGCGACGTTAGATTTATACCTAAAACATGATACTCCACCCATTGGTTTCGACTGATTTTGTTCGAGTTGACCTCAGTTAATTCTAGTAACTTCTATTCCCCTGTTTGCCTGGTTGCTTTTTTGTTAGCTTCAGTTACCCGGCTCTTGTTTGGTGCTTTGTTGGGATTTTGGCTATTCGGACAAAGCGCTTGAGGATTTGTATTTGGTAGAGTCCTGTCTTATTTAAGATTGGCAAACAACTACTGATTTTAAGTAGAACAAAAACAGAACTAGTATTTTGCCGGTGCCTATATAGTAAGCAAGCTAGTCACCCGCCACTGCTCAGAATAGTCTAGTATGTATGCCGAGAGCTGTGAGGGGGTTTGGCCAGAGAAATAAAGGGCATAATTAAATCGGTTATGGGCGTTGAGTACGAAAAAGTGGAGGCAGCAAATAGGTTTAATGTGAAATCTTTAAACTAGTTGGGTCTTGCTTCTTGGGCTTGAGCGGAGCTTCTTTGATGTCTTTTTCAGTAGTTTTTGGAGTCGTTGTTTTAGATTCGGTTGAGGAGGCGGTGCTTGCTGGGGTTGGGTTTTTTCGGCGCGTTCGCGACCGCTTTCTCTTTGCGGGCGCCTCCCCTGCTTTGGTGGATGACGCTGGGGTGGCTTTTGAAGATTGAGACGCAGAGGTCTCCGTTTTTTGTTGCTTGGCTCCTTGTGTCGGCTCAGGAGGTGTCTTCGCTGGTGTTTGCTGATTGGTTTTGGGCTGGGCCATGACTGGCGTCTGAATAGTGTCAGATATCATTTGTTCAATACTTGCTCGTTCCCTGCCATAGTGGCGACGCGTATGCTCGATAATGCGACTAGTATTGTCTGTTTGCACTGGCGGTAATTCAAGTGATCGAGCTGAGAAAGCTGGCGTTTTTTCGCCACCGATAACCATATTAATCACAAAGTTACGATTATGCATTTGAAGTAAATCGACAGCTTCAAAGTTTGGCTCAAATTGCTTAGAAAGTATAGGAGCATCATCGGCCGATACCCTGAAGCAAATCATTGTGCCAACGTTGCCAAAGACGGCGTCTCGGACTGTGTCGGCCATCTGTGATATATATTGGTTGGCAACGGTCAGATTGAGGCCGTATTTACGAGCTTCAGAAAGAATTGTCGCAAATGAGTCGGTAGCAAAGTTCTGAAACTCATCTACATAAAGGTAAAACGGCCTTCGGTCGCGCACGTCCGGAATGTCGGAGCGTGACATGGCGGCTAGTTGGATCTTGGTCACTAGGAAGGAGCCGAGAATCGCAGCGTTATCCTCGCCGATCAGTCCTTTCGAGAGATTGACGATAAGAATCTTGCCCTCGTCCATCATCTGGCGAATGTTAAACGTACTGCGAGGTTGACCGATGATGTTGCGAATTATTGGGTTGGCAGTGAAGGCACCAACCTTATTTAGCACCGGCGCTACTGCTTCCGTGGCAAACCTATCGTTCCAGCTGGCAAATTCAACATTCCAGAACTGCAAAACAACCGTATCGGTGCAGTAATCAATAGTTTCTTTGCGAAATTTTTTGTCGGTTAGCATACGGGTGATGTCGAGCATTGTCGTTTCTGGTCGGTCGAGCAGAGCTAAGATGGTATAGCGCAGTATGTACTCAAGCCTTGGGCCCCAGCTATCGCCAAACATTCGTTTTAAAACACCAATCACCTCCGATGAAATATTTGTTTTTTGGTTGGGATTGATGACTTCGAGCGGATTAAAGCCTAGTGGGTAGGCAGTGTCGGCAGGGTTGAAATAAACAACATCTTGCAGTCGACTGGCAGGGATAAACTTCATGTTATTTATCGCAAAATCGCCGTGTGGGTCGATAATAGCGTAACCTTGATTGTGGAAGGTATCGCTTAATGCAAAAAGCTCCAATAGACCTGATTTGCCTGCTCCGGTTTGACCGATGATATAGATATGGCGCGAACGGTCGTAGCGTAGCATTCCAAACTGATGACTAATGCCACGAAAGTTTGTTACGCCAAAAGCTGAGATTTCGGCATCTGCCATAGTGTCGCCAGTAATGACAGGTAGCTTCGATGGCGGTTCGGCTGTTTTCGAATTCGCCCAGACGATGTTCGGCGTTTCGACGTTGGTGTGTGGCAAGTGGTAGACCGATGCTAATTCTTCGATGTTCAAGATAAATCCATCGTCCTGGAACGAGCGCCGACTGTATCTTTCAATGAGTTCTTTGCCAAATACCGCCTTGGTACCCTTGAAGCCGTTCAGATTGGTGCTGTTGTATTGTTTGAAAGTGCCGACCAATGCTTGCATGCGAAGCTTAGCATTTGTTTGGCTTTCACCTAGATAAACTAGACGAATCTTCACTTGATAGCCGAGTTTCGTTGCCTTTTTGGCAACTTCAGCCATGCGTGTTTTGTCTCGTTCCGATAGTTCTGCTTGTGATGGCTTGCTGTCACCTTGTTCTGGTGGTTGCCAGAGCGCTTCGATAATTCGAGCAAACCATACCAGCCCACCCCCTACTCCACCGCCAAGTGATATGCCACCAGATTTTATTTTGGCAGCCCAGCGTTCAGCAAAATCATGCCAGTCATCGGCGATTGGGCGGATTAAGATTTGGATCCACAGCTCTTCACCAGTTGATTCGAGCTTTGCTAGAGTCCCGGTTATTCCTGCTAGCGGGTCAACCTCGAAGCTTTGAAAGGTTCGAATCGGTAAAAATTCATGGTCGGTGGTCGTTAATTCAGTGGAGTACACTACCTGATGGTCGCGTTCGTGTTCGGTGTAGTCGCTTTCGGCTGGATATATCTGAACGGTCGGGTACTGAGCGTAAATTTGCCCCTCTACAAAGCTCTGTAGTGGTCTTGGCACCCATACATAGAAACGAATCTGTCCATTAACGGAAGCAATTTCCAGGCTAAGATGTTCCTGTTGACCGCCGGTCAGTCGCAGTTCTTTTCGATCACGTAAAATACCGTGCAAACTAGCAAATAATTGCTCGGCGGCTAGCTCTGATTTGTCATTAGTGCGTGGAATTTCAAGAATGAGCAAAACACTATCGGTCATGTCGACGTGGCTAACTTTTTGATAATTTCGCCAGGTTAAATAAGATAAAACCGCAACAGTCGGAATCCAGACGTACCATTGCAACAAAAAGCTAAATATTGCCGAGACTATTTCCATAAATACATTATCTCATCTCTGGTAGGTGAATGCAAATTAAGCAAGAGCGAGTTTGCCCTCCGCAAGTGCTAGGCGAGAACGTAGGTTGCTTTCGCGCTACGTTTAAACTGTGGTTTGCTTTGCAGGTTTAGCAGAATTGTTGTTTCTTTGACCTGACGCTTGTTGAGTACGCGCTTAACGATTTCATCTCGGTGCAGTGGCTCTCCTGCCTCTTTAAGAATCTCGGCGATAACGTCGGCGACTGTGCCGCGGCTGTACCCCCATCCCTCAAGTGCATAGATGCCACGACCAATTAGCACAAAGCGGTCGTCCTTAATGAGTTCATTGTGAATTGCTTGGGTGGTAACATTTTTTCGCTTGAAATCACTGTTCTTGATCGCCTTGGCAATCTCAGAGAAGTGCATTGGCTTGCCGTTATCTTTCAGGATCACGAAGATTTTATCACGAATATTCTTTGGATTAACCGTTGGCCACTTGACAAGTCCCCAAGTTCCCTTTAATTCTGCCAATTTTTTACTCAAACTAGCAAGAGCGGTAATATTTGATGGATGCTCGTATTTCATGGCCGAGTGCATCTCTTCGCCGGTGATAGGTTTACCGGTTTTTTTGATGAACTTTACGATCTCTTCCACCTGTGTTTTGATGCTTTTTTCATCGCCAACTGTTTTAATTGCCACTGACTGAAAATAATCATCGTTCTCATTGATAGTAGTGACAAGTGGCGAGAGTTCGGCGATAAATGCAACATGTGCGCGCTCCCCTGGTGTTGCTTCGTGCCCAAGAAGGTGTGTCGTTAGGCTTTGAACCCGAGCTGCCCGACCGAGTTCAGCTAGATTTGAGACGATAGTTTTCCCCATAGCAGTTGCGCTTGACACCTTGTCATCTGCTACGACTAGACGAAGTCGGATAAGAATGGCCTTTTCGAGTTGGCGAACGCGTTCGCGCGTGATACCGAGCATCTCACCGATTTGTTCGAGGGTCTCTTTGCGATCGTACAGACCAAACCGACGACTAATAATCTCCTTCTCTCTTTCTTGAGAAATTTCTGCTAAGATATCTTTGACGGCCTCTTTTAATTCAGTTGTTGTGTTATCTTGCGCGGTTTGATTCATGGTAAATGCTGTACTTCCCTTCCTGTCTCACCCCAGAATTTAAACAATATTATTAATCCATACTCTGTATTATACAACATAGGTATTTTAATGTCAAGTATATTTTCTACTCTTCTAGATTATAGCATGTTTTTTACTAAAAATGCAATGAATGGTGTTAGACTTTCATATATTTCAAATTATGTGAATACTTATATACAGTAGCGATTTAATATGGTATGACGCTATATCTAGCGTTTATGCTTTTTTGCGACTAGTGGTGGTTTTGGTTTTTTTGGTAGCTTTTCGTGGTGCACGACGAGACTTCTTGGCTGGTGCTTCGGCTATCATTTTTTTAGCTTGCTCATGAGTAATAGATTTTGGCTCAGTGTCTTTAGGAACTTTAACGTTTTTCTTGCCATCAGTGACATATGGTCCATAGCGACCGTTGAGAACTTTTAGACCACCACCGAAGTCTGCGATATTTTTTTCGGCTTCAGCTTTTAGCTTGTCGGCATATAGCTCGCGAGCTTTTTCGAGTGAGATGGTTTGTGGATCCTCAGGCGCAATGCTGACAAATAATTTATCAACCTGAATATAGGGCCCAAAACGACCAATGTTAGCCTTGATGTCCTGTCCATCGTCGGTTTGACCGACAGTTCGTGGAAGTTTAAACATTTCGAGTGCTTGATCGAGGGTGACGGTCTCAGTCTTTGCGCCTTTAGGGAGCGGAGCAAACTGTGGCTTCTCACTGTCCTCAGTGCTACCGAGTTGCAGCATCGGACCAAAGCGACCAAAGCGGGCGATGATTGGCTTGCCAGATTTTGGATCAACGCCAATCTCACGGTTAGCACCGACTTTTGAGCGATCAATTCCGCCGGATTGCTCAATCAATTGATGGAATGGCGTATAAAATGCATGTAGCATGTCGCTTTTGGCTAGCTTGTTGTTGGCGATTTGGTCAAATTCTTTTTCAACACTGGCGGTAAAGTCATAGTCGACAATTCGAGTAAAATAATCGCTCAAGAAACCGGCAATAAGTTCGCCACTCGGAGTCGGTAGGAGTTTGCCTTTGTTGGAGCCAGTCTTTTCTTGGACGACTTCCCTATCGATCGTTTCACCGTTGTAGGTGATAGTAATGACATCGCGTGGCTCGCCCTCGCCTGTGCCTTTTTCGGCGTAGCCACGAGTTTGAATAGTGTCAATAATCGTTGCGTAGGTGCTTGGTCGGCCGATGCCAAGGTCCTCAAGTTTTTTGACGAGAGAGCCTTCGGTATAGCGAGCGGGTGGACGAGCGAAGGTTTGACGAGCTTCAACGTGATGGGTTTGAAGGGTGTCGCCAGAGGTTAATTTGGGCAGTATCTCTTCTTTGCCACCACCATAGACGCGCAGGAATCCGTCAAAAGTTATTACTTCGCCTTTGGCCTCAAAATAGATTTTGCTTTTCGTATTTTTACCACTATCGGTATTTGATTGTATGATATCGATTGTTACTGTAGTTTTCTCTAATTTTGCTGGGCTCATTTGGCTGGCTAGCGTGCGACGGCGAATTAGGTCGT
Source organism: uncultured Candidatus Saccharibacteria bacterium (assembly GCA_964552745.1). GTDB lineage: Bacteria > Patescibacteriota > Saccharimonadia > Saccharimonadales > Saccharimonadaceae > Nanosynbacter. The sequence continues at coordinate 7,673 of CAZKHR010000025.1, forward strand.
AGAGTTTTTGGTCGTATTCATTAGGGCTGACAGCTTCGCGAGTGATGTCAGTTGGGCGAATGGCTTCGTGGGCTTCTTGGGCGGAGGCAGATTTGGTTTTGAATTTACGGACGGTTGAGTACTCTGGACCGTAAAGCTCTTTGATGAAATTGGTGGCTGAGGCGATTGCTTGACCACTCAGGTTGACCGAATCGGTTCGCATATAGGTAATTTTACCAGCTTGGTAGAGCTTTTGGGCGGCTGTCATGGTTGCTTTTGAGCTAAAGCCGAGCTTAGAGTTAGCTTCTTGCTGAAGAGTTGAGGTAGTAAATGGCGCACCTGGGTTACGCGTGCCGGGACTCTTGGTAATGTCGGAAATATTAAGGGTTGCACTTTGTAGGCTTTCAAGAAATTTCGTAGCCTCTTGTTCAGTATCAAACCGTTGATTCAATTCTGCTTTAAATTCTTGACCGTCATTGATAAATAGCGCAGTAACTTTAAATTGTGAACTACCCTCAAATGCAGTAATTTCTTGTTCGCGTTCAACGAGCAGTCGCACCGCTGGGCTTTGGACACGACCAGCTGATTTGCCGCCAGGGACTTTTTGCCAAACTACTGGGCTTAGCTCAAAGCCGACCAGACGATCAAGGATTTGTCTGGCTTGTTGGGCTTGGACCAAATTCATATCAATCGTCCGCGGTTGTTTTATAGCCTGAGTGATTGCGTCTTTGGTGATCTCATGAAAAACAATACGCCTAGTTGTTTCTGGCGGTAAGTCTAGCACCTTGCATAAATGCCAGGCAATAGCCTCCCCTTCTCGGTCCTCATCGGTCGCTAGCCAGACATTTTCTTTACCGACAACCTTGACGGTCTTTTTTAATTCCGCGATAACTTTTCTTTTTTCGGGATCTATTTCGTAGTGGGCATAGAAATCATTGGCAACGTCAATTGGTGGTGTACCGTCCTTGGTTTTTTTGACAATTGAGCGGATGTGTCCGATGCTTGAAAGCACTCGAAAATCTTTACCGAGGTACTTCTCGATAGTTTTAGCCTTAGCTGGGCTCTCGACAATAACTAAATTTTTACTCATGG
>CAZKHR010000026.1:0-8674 GCA_964552745.1 uncultured Candidatus Saccharibacteria bacterium
AGCGATAACCGGGCCGTCCAACATCATGTCTAGCGTAATATTTAACGTCGTTTCGCCGCGCCTAGTACCGAGTTGGCCAATCGTCTCATAATGCCCCAGGTAATGCTCCTTGGTCGGTGCCACCATCTTAATCCCAACAATTTTCAGCCCAACTCGCTCAAATCGTTGCATAATCTCCCCAACAATACCGCGCTGCACTGCATCCGGCTTAAACACTACCAGCGTACGCTCAACGCCACAAAAATTAATCGCCTGTGAATCTACCTCTGCCACAATAAACCTCCTGTTACTTTACTCTTTAGACTATCATATCAAAAAAGCTCTATTTGATAAACCTCCCTCTTACCGCTAAACTAAGAATATGCATTATCTATCTGACCTTGTGAATGATTTTGTCGAACACCTAGAGGTTGAGGGTGGTCGATCATCTAAAACTGCTGAAAATTACCAACACTACCTATACCGCTTTATGGATTTCACCGATAATATTACTGTTGACAAGATTACAGCAGAACTAATACGCAAATATCGTCTCTGGCTCAACCGTTACGAGGGCGAAAATGGCCAAGGCCTAGCTCTGATCACTCAAAACTACCACCTAATTGCCCTGCGCGGCTTCTTGGTGTACCTGTCGCGCCGGAACATTCCTTCACTCAATGCTGACAAAATCATTTTACCAAAAACAGTACGCCAACAGGTTACATTTCTGCATTATGATGAGGTCGTTCGACTTATTGAACAAATAGATTGTTCAGATGAACAGGGGTTGCGTGACCGAGCGATCATCGAGCTGCTCTTTTCAAGCGGCCTACGGGTCTCAGAGCTTGTCAGCCTAAATCGCGATCATATTAACCTAAAACGACGAGAATTCATGGTGCGCGGTAAGGGACAAAAAGATCGTCCGATTTTTATCTCAGCCAGTGCCGCAGAGCATGTCGACAACTATCTAAAGTCACGCCAGGACTCCTTGGTTCCCCTATTTTTAAGCTATAGTCGCAATCATGGCCAGGCCAGTACTTCTGGCGATTATCGCCGACTTAGCGCACGCAGCATTCAACGCATGGTTACTCGATACGCCAAGCTGGCTGGCATCACCAAGCACGTTAGCCCCCACACTATGCGACATAGTTTTGCTACAGACCTGCTAATGAACGGCGCGGACTTACGCTCGGTACAGGCAATGCTTGGTCACAGCAATATATCGACTACTCAAATCTACACCCACGTCACCGATCAACACCTCAAGAGTGTTTTTGATCAATTTCATAGCGACACCAAATAACCGCTACGGAGCACAGGAGGTGTAGTTAGTTATTACTCGCTCTGAGTCAACAGAAAAATCTTTACAAAAACTATTAGCTAAATCTACCGCGTAACTTGGATATGGAAAATCATTACCAATCTGCAGCCTGGCTTCCACTCGCCGAAATAGGTTACTAGTGCGCCCCGTTGAGTCAACCGAAGGCTGTATGCCAACAAAACTCACCACAGAATCATCGAGAGAGTTACGGAGCTGAACTCTAACATTAGCACTACGATAGATCGTCTCGAGACGCAAAAAAGTATTGCTACTATCTGCCTGAGGCACAGCACTACCCAGCTCAAGCACAGCTCTGCACGAGTAGCCGTTGTTTGCCTCCAGGTCTTGCGAGCAAGTAATTGGCTTATTTTCATTATCGTAGGCATCGGCGTCAGTCGCACGAATGAGGCCGTCCATCATAACCGATGTTGATAGCGAACCGCCCCCGAGCGTAAATGGCCTAAGGAAAACTGTCTTCGAAGCTGCAGTGCCATTAAGGTCGTTAAGTGTAAATGAAGCCCCTGGAGTAATCAATTGAGCTCGTATCATCGGTGGTGCACCGACTACCCACGCATCTCTGGCCGGCAAATCAGAAAGTCCGCCTGTTGGTGCTTTGACATTATTTCCCTCGCCGACATCTTGCTGAGTAAACCACTCAATAGTAACCGTATCGTAATCACCGCTAGCCTTGAGCGGAATTAGTTGCGAACTCCCCTCTTTTGCCGAAAGCAAGAAGTCGGGTGTGTTCATGTCGATATTCACGCAAGTATAGGCTTGGTTGAAATCACTACCGCCACCGACACCAGTAGTCGTTTGAATCACCGTCTCTTCATCGCTCTCATCACCAGCAATACCTGCACGAGCAATCACCTTACAGTCTGAACTCTCAGCGAGAGCGCTACAAGCTTGTGACTCGGGTTTAGCAATACAAGCTCGAACTACCCGCTTAGCATCCTCTACTCCAGCCAGAGCCGCATCGTATGCACTCTGGGATAGATCGCTATTAGTCGCTCGTTGCTGCTCACTGATCATTAGCCTAATAAAGCCAACTGTTAATATTGTCAGCAACAACGCAGCAAAAATTACTGCAAAAATCGATACCGCACCTGGTTGTGTATGTTGTTTACCCATTTGTCCTCACTATCGTATCAAATTGATTTATGGCACAAAACTCAAAGTTAGACTCTCCTTCTGCTGGTGGCCTACAGGACTGATCGGCGGTATTGATCTCGCTCATCTTGCTCGTACCAATAGTCATAGTAATTCGATAGAGTGCCTCTGGCTGATCGTCAATCACAGCAACTGGCAAAAATTGAAGCGAATGTACAGCCAACACCACCTCTCCGTCCGCGTCAGGCATTTTGAGCAAGTGTGTAACTCCGTCAACAAAGGTGTCTAGCTCATTTAAGTATTTACCACTAGCATCCACTTCGCATAATATAGCATTCGGATCTACTACTCTAGCAAAATTAATTGGCTTTTCGGATAGAACTACCGCTGATTCATCATAAGCACCACCACCGTTGTCTATAACTTCTGGTGTATTCCAGATATAAGAATAACTGCCCAGGCAAAAACGACGATTGATCGGCTTAGAGACCCCATCCATAATGTTGTTGGTCGTAATGATTAGCGTATCGTCGCTATTCTTAGAGATTTGGCGACTATTTGTCTGCAGAAAATCCTGCCGCATAACCATATCAATGCTCCGCCCTGACTGATTAACACTGCGCAAAGCAATACCCCGACTGTACATTTTACCGGCCTGAATAGAAATCATCACAATCGACAATAGCAATACCGAAATAAACGCCATGGCTATCGTTAGCTCAACAATAGTAAACCCGCGCTTAATAGCCTTTGACACCTAGGAGGCCCCCGCATCATATATTCGAACGATGGTGCCAATTGTCATAGGATGCGACGAGCCTAGGCTATGCCAACAAGCTTGAACGTATGCATCGTATGCACCACCGCCACCTGTCGGAGTGATCTGAATCGAAATACCTTGAGCTCTAGCCACTCCAGTGCTATCATCGACAGCGACCCGTGAATAAGTAGCCGGCTGATCAAAATTCTCTGTTTTCACTATACCAGATGTCGCAGGCACTAGAACAAAAGCATCAGTCGGCTCTGAGCAGGTATCATCATTTATAACCTGTTCCGGTGTGCTTAGTGTTTTTGGTAAACTATCCCAAATCGCTATATATTGCTCATCCTTGTCAGACCTAGCCTTGCTATGAACAAATCTAAGCATTTCTGCCTGAGAATCAATCTGCTGACGCACTAATGTAATCTCCAATGACCGTTGCGCCATCGCCAGGCCGTTATTCATCACCGTCATCGCACCAATTGCCACAAAACTAAACACCGCCACCGCCATTACCACTTCGATGATGGTATCGCCCCTCTTAAGCATCAGCGCAACCCTCCGAAGCATTGTTAGTTGTCACTGCATCACCCGAGCTCGCTCGTGCACCAATAAACACCGACCGACGCTCGCCAGGTAGCCAGCCACTATCATATACGCAAACCTCTTGCGCCAATGTTGGACTAGACGCAGAAATTAGCCCGTTAATATCAGCATAGCGTACTTCATCTGAGCGAATGGTAATCGTACCATCCTCAGGGTCACGAAACAATAGCAAAGAAACTGCCCCATCAGCTTTACTTGCTAATCGTGTGCGTGCGCCCCAATTTAAAGAATACTCCGTGTCACCAGTGTCATCAATACCGTATACCCAGTTGTCCATATCTTTAATCGCATAGACTGGGTAGGCCTCGTATAGCTTGCCCTTTCTTCCGTCATCATTGTCAGCCGTTACTACATAACGGCCAACGACCACACAGTCAGACTGACCACGAGACGCAACCTCTGTGGTTATTAACGGACAACTCCTATCATCGCTGCGGTCATTTTCAACACTAATCACGCGACTGTACTGTACGCTCAAGAAGTTAGCAAATGACTCGACCGAGTCACGGTACTGTTGACGCTGAATTGCACTCGCAGTGCCAGCAAGAAGCATAACAGCTAAACCACCAGAAATCGCCAAAAATAGCACGACTTCAATGATAGTAAAACCATGTTTGTGTTGCATATGTTTTATTATAGCATAAGGACTATCAAATCAACACCAGTTGTGCATACCAAGAAATAATTGCTTTACCAAAAAACCAAGCAATCAAAAAGCCAATAATCAACAGCGGACCGAATGGAATATGAGTGCCCCGCTCCAGTTTCTTAGTGACTAATTGCGGCAAAATAGCCAACGTACCGACTAAATTGGCCGCGAACAGCGCCACAAAAGCCAATTGCCAATCGGCCAACAAAAGAGCTAGTCCGGCGCCTAAATAAATATCGCCCTCCCCAACCCATTTTCCACGTGAGTAAAGCCACAGTGCGCCATATAATCCACCTAAAATAGCCACGCTACCAATAACTGACCAAAGCGACGCCAGGATATCCTCCGATTGCACCAGTGTTATTGTTGCGAATACTAAACCGCAACCTATCAACAGCCAGTTAAGGCCCGAAACGAGTAAAAACCAGCGTGCATCATAGATAAAATTAATTGCGAGCGCCACCAATGCCACCAGCCAAACAATAAGCTTAATCCACTCTAGGACGCCAGTTAACGCCCATGGCCAAATAAGCATAGTCGCCACGAACAGTCCAGCCATGGCCAGCTCGACCAATAGCTCAGTCCAGCCAATTGGCGCCCTACAATACCGGCACCTACCCCTAAGTGCTAACCAACTAACAATCGGCAACAAGTCGTACCACTCAAGAACATGCCCACACGATAGGCAGGTCGAACGATCACTACGGACCTTCCGCTTCATCAGAGGCTTTAATCGCTTATATTCTACTGGGTCAATAGCTTCGCCGTGCTCTTTTTCGGCCTTAAGCTGCTCAGCTCGCAAACGCCAAACCTGCGCAACAACAAAGCTACCCATTGCCGCACCAATTACGCCAGCGCTAACTGCAATAATCATTATATCCATAAGTCTTATAGTATCATGAAATTAATAATCTCGTAGATTCACGAGATTATTAACCGATATATGGATTTCTATTGATTATCTTCGCAGAAGTAACCGCTTCCCTCAAGCTGAATCTGTATCGCAACCGAGCGAGATGCCCCGGAGTTATCAACTATCCTCTCACCATCGCACTTTGCGCCCGTGGCATATACAAACGTCTTTGTATCACCTGTCATATCACTAGCCGTTCCGTATCTGAAACCATAATCATCACCGGTTTGCGGATCCTTAAACTCCCCCGCGGACCGCTTCAGATATGCATTGGCGAAGCTTTTCTCACCACTGACCATCTTGTCAGCACTAGCCGCCGGAACATCACCCCGATTATTTGTAGAGTAGCTATTTATCTGGCTCAGGAAGCGAGATGCGTCCTGTCGCCGCTGACTATCACGCTGACCACGTTGCAATGCCGGCAGAGCGATAAAGACCATCAAGAAAATTAGCCCAGCAATTGCCAGAACCAAGACCACCTCGATAATCGTAAATCCTTTTTGTTGTTTTTTCATACCAATATGCTACCTTTCTATGTGTTGCCCTTTATTACTACTACTCCAAGCAAAGATGCTTATGTTTTCAATGTTACTACAATATACGAAAATTGTCTAGAGGTTTATACCATTAACCAAACTATAAATTGGAAACAATATAGCCCCCACCATGCCACCAGCAACAACAGCCAAGACGACCATTAAAATCGGTTCAATCGCCGTCGAGATAGCCTTAATCTCTTCGTCAAGCTCATCCTCATAGATCTGAGCACACTTGCCCATCATTTCATCAATTTTACCCGACTGCTCACCAACGTTAATCATCTGTGGCACCATCTCTAAGATGTAATCTTCATTTTTAAGCGACGATGAAAGTGATTTGCCCCCCTTAACTTTATCGGCAGCTCGCTCAATTGTTTCGCCAATAATAACATTATTTACCGCACTAGAGCTGATATGGAGCATATCAAGCATAGCTACACCAGTCGACAACAGCGTCTGTCCAGTTCGGGAAAATCGCGCCATATACAATTTACGAAACATGCGACTAAATATCGGCACGTTTAGCTTAGACAAGTCTTTATTGCGAACTCCAACATCTGTTTTTAGGTATTGCATCAAGAAATAACCGCCAATACCCAGGGCAATCAGCACAACCCACCAATACGACATAAGTAAATTAGCCGTACTTACCATAATTTGCGTAAGAAACGGTAGCTCCTTATGCAAGTCTTTATATAAATTTTCAACTTGCGGCACAACTGTAAGTAGCATAAAGACCACTACACCTACGATAACCACCAGCACAATAACCGGATACGTTAACGCCCCTCGAATCTTACTCATCATGGCGGCGTCTTTTTCCTGTTGAGCTGCGACACGGCGCAAAGAATCGTCAAGTGTTCCAGAGGCCTCACCTGCTGTAACTAGGGCGATAAACACTTTATCGAAAACAGTCGGGTGCTTCGAAAAAGCCTCCGACAGCGCCTTACCACTCTCGATATCAACGATAACATCCTGAGTAACTTCTTGCATGCCTTTATTTGTCGTCTGATCGAGCACTGTTCGCATACTCTGCGCCAACGGCAATCCCGCACTAATTAAAGTCGCTAATTGACGAGTGAAAACAATTTTATCTTTAGTGGTAATCCGGCCAGTAAATCGCTTCAGTAGCCCTGACCTTTCATCTTCAAGCTCAATTTTCAACGGCATAAATCCTTGTGCCGTCAGCAACTTAGCAGCCGAGCTCTCACTCTCAGCCTGTACAGTGGAGCGCACAATCTTGTTGTTCGCACCATCCCTGGCTTCGTAGGCGTACTTTTTCATTAACTACCCCCGCATTAACCTTTCAAATTCTGTCAGATCAACTGCGAAATCGCGTGCATTATCGTATGTAATACTGCCTGCTTGGACTAAGTTCACTAGCGTCCGATCCATAGTTTGCATACCCTGGTCAGCACCAGTCTGAATTACTACATCAAGCTGATGAATCTTGCCCTCACGGATAATATTGCGCACTGCTGGATTGGCAATCAGTACCTCAGCCGCCACTACACGACCGCCGCCAATAGACGGCACCAAGCGCTGTGAACAAATTGCCATCAAAATATTTGATAGTTGAGCTCGAATCTGTGGCTGCTGATGCGGCGGGAAAACATCAATCATACGGTCAATCGATTGAGCCGCCGAGTTAGTGTGAAGTGTTGCGAACACCAAGTGACCAGTCTCAGCAATAGTAATTGCTGCCGAAATCGTCTCGAGATCGCGCATCTCACCGATTAGCACCACATCCGGATCTTGACGCAGAGAGCTACGAAGAGCTGCCGAGAACGAATAAGTATCGTAGTGCACTTCACGCTGGACCACTACTGACTTCTTCGATTTGTGAGTAAACTCAATTGGGTCTTCAATGGTAATAATATGCTGCGACTTCTCAGTATTAATCTTATCCACTAACGACGCCAGTGTTGTTGACTTACCTGAGCCAGTTGGGCCAGTCACCAGCACTAGTCCACGCGGAAAATCAGCAAATGTCGTAACGATTGAGGGCATACCTAGCTCAGTGGTTGATTTAATTTCATTAGGAATTAACCGCAATGCGGCCGCTAAATTACCGCGCTCGTGAAAAGCATTGACTCGAAATCGTCCCAAATTACCAAACGCAAAGCTAAAGTCAAACTCTTTATCTTTCGTCAAAATCTGACGCTGATCTTCGTCGAGAATCTGATAAACTAAGCGCTCTACAGCCGATTCATCAAGTGGCTGCGTGCCACTAGCTGGAACGAGCGATCCATCAATACGCAGCATTGGTGGCAACCCAACTTGTATGTGCAAGTCAGATGCCCGTTTTTTGACAACCTCTTCGAGTAAAACTTCTATTCTTAATCCTTGATCCATAGCGCCCTCCTTATGCTGTATCAGCTGCGACACGATTTACTTCTTCTAACGTAGTGATTCCACCCAAAGCCTTCAAATAACCATCTTGGCGCATCGTTATCATACCCTGCTGAACCGCCAGCTCCTGAATCTCTGAACTTGTTGCCCGCTTAACGATTAGCCCCTGCACCTCTTCGGTCACATCCATAACCTCATAGAGTCCCGCTCGACCGCTATAGCCACGTGGTGTTTGTGGCGTATCTCGACCCTTAACTAAAGTATAAGCTTTTTGGCCCGAAAGAGGCAAGTCTTTGTAGCCAAGGTCTTGTGATACCTTGACCGCATCGGCCTGTGTTTTTGGTAAAATATGCCCCACTGTCGCCTGAATAGCCTGCTTTTCAATAGTCGAGGACTGATAAGTATCTCGTTTAGTAGCGACTCGGCGCACCAAGCGCTGGCCAAT
>CAZKHR010000027.1:0-8662 GCA_964552745.1 uncultured Candidatus Saccharibacteria bacterium
GGTTGATGAGGCGCTAGAACAGTACTTTATGGATTTTGCAACTGTAGCAAGGAGAGGTAGATGAAAGTTAGTTTAAGTGTTGTTGAAAAGTTAGTTGGCTTTGAGTTGCCGCCAATTGATGAATTGGTGGAGCGGGTAAATTCACAACTAGGCGGAGTCGAGGAGATTATTGACCTTGGGATGAAGTACAAGGACGCTAAGATTGCTAAAGTTATTGAGTGCGAAAAGCATCCGAATGCCGATAAACTGTCGGTCTGTAAGATTGACGTTGGCGAAGACGAGCTAGTACAGGTTGTTTGTGGTGCGCCAAATGCCCATGCTGGTATGTGGGCGGTATGGCTACCGCCTGAGGGCGTAGTGCCAGCGACATTTGATGATAAAGAGCCGTTCGTGTTGGGTGCGCGTGAGCTGAGGGGTGTGATGAGTCATGGCATGCTGGCGTCGGCGGAGGAGCTGGCAATCGACTCCGACCATAGTGGAATTGTAGATATTACCAAGAGGGACTTGCGACAAGATGTTATTTTGCAGCCAGGGGCTAGTTTTGCTAAAACTTTTGGATTAGATGGCTACGTGATTGATATCGAGAACAAAATGTTTACCCACCGACCGGATTTATTTGGGCAATTGGGCGTGGCGCGTGAAATTGCTGGGATTTTCGGTAAGAAATTTACTAGTCCAGACTGGTATAGTTTACTGCCAGAGTTTAGTGGTGGTAGTAGTTTAGCGCTTGATGTTTCTGTTGATGATTCCAAGAATATACCGCGATTTGTGGCGGTAGTTATGGAAGGTGTGAAGATTGGTCCAAGTCCGCTATGGCTACAGTGTCAGCTGGTGGCGATGGGCAGTAAATCGATCAATAATGTCGTAGATGTCACAAATTATGCTATGCTGATGACCGCTCAACCGACTCACGCCTATGATTATGATAAATTGCGTGGTCATAAGATCGGCGCTCGCATGGCGAAACAGGGTGAGAAAATTACTTTACTTAACGACAAGACATACGAACTAACCCCTGATGACATAGTAATTATTGACGGCGAGGGGGCTATTGGCCTTGGTGGTGTTATGGGTGGGCTGGACAGTGAAGTGACCAGTGAAACGAAAAGTATTGTGCTAGAAGTTGCAACTTTTGATATGTATGCTATTCGTAAGACGAGCATGAGGCATGGAATATTTACCGATGCCGTGACTAGGTTTAATAAGGGCCAGAGTCAAATGCAAAACGATCGCGTGATGGAGTTGCTCGTAGGCATAATAGGTGATACCGCGGGCGTAGAGCAAACGAGTAAAGTGTTTGATATTGTGAGTGACTCCAATTTTCATGACAATTACTTTGGGTCGGTGAATAGCGCGCATCAGGACCGTGCTTTAAAAATATCAACAGAGTTTATCAATACACGTCTTGGTAGTAACTTGAGCCACCAGCAAATAAAAGAGATGCTTGAAAATGTTGAATTTTTTGTTTCTGGATCAGAGGTGAATATTGCTGTGAGTATACCGTTTTGGCGCACTGATATAGAGCTTCCAGAGGATATCGTCGAGGAGGTTGGTCGGCTTTATGGATTTGACCAGTTACCGCGAGAATTGCCGTCAAGAACTACTAGCCCAGCACCAAAAAATATCACGCGTGAAGTTAAGCAAAAGATTCGTGAGAGCTTATCCAGGTGTGGCGCAAATGAAGTTTTGACTTATAGTTTTGTACACGAGAATATTTTACGAAAGTCGGATCAGGATGTGAAGCAGGCGTTCAAATTGTCAAATGCCCTTAGCCCGGATTTGCAATATTATCGCCTTAGTGTTTTGCCTAGTTTACTCGACAAGGTCCATGCCAACATCAAGGCTGGTCATGATGAGTTTGTGCTGTTCGAGATCGGCAAAGGTCATAATAAGAAATATAACGCAAACGATGACGGTTTGCCAAAAGAATTGAACTTTGTTGATGCGGTCTATGCCAGTAAGAGGCCGAAGCAGGGTGCGCCATATTATCACGTGCGTCGTTTGATTCAGCAGTTGTGTACCGATTACGGCTTTACTCTTGTTTACAAACCAGTTGTGAGTGAGCTTGATTCTCCGGTAGCTGCGCCGTTTGAACCTAGTCGCTCAGCGCTACTTGAGACGAGCGACGGTGTGTTTGTCGGGATGATTGGTGAGTTGAAGCAGGGCGTTTTGAGGCAATTCAAGCTACCAGAATACACTGCCGCCATGACACTGTGTCCTAAGGGGCTAGAGGAGGTGTTAGTCCAAAATCGTCAAACTTATCGGCCACTCAGTCGTTACCCGTCAGTCACCCAGGATGTCTCGTTGACCGTGCCAAGTGATACAGCGTATGAAACGGTGTTTAGGTCTGCCTATGGTATTGCGAGTGAAGAGGGGTTAGATGTACGTGTGGTGCCAGTGTCGATTTATCAGCCCGAAGAGAATAGTACTACAAAAACCATCACCCTGAGATTGACTTTCATGAGCTACGATAAGACGTTGTCCGACAAAAACATTGCGCCAATTATGCGTCGTATCGAACAAAAGTACGATTCATAGACACTACATCTAGCGTACTCACGCACTATATCTAGCGCCTACGCTATATATAGCGTGTCCGTGAAAAGGTCGTGAAAAGTTTAACATCAGCATCGGAGGTGTTCGTATTCTGTTGTATACTAAATAGAGTATGCGTTCGTTGATTGATATCCTTAAGTATACTCACGGCTTAGTGCTATTATATGTCGGCATCACTATTGCTTCGGTATTGGTGGCGCTGACAGGTATCGCTATGCCGTTTGTTATCGCTGAGGCGACGAACTTGATGGTGACAGTAGCTGGTGGCGAAAATGTAGGCCTGGGTCAGGTGATATGGTTGGCAGTTTTATTGCTTGGATTTGATTTAGCCAATACATTGATTCGTAATTACGGTGGCTTCCTTGGCGACATGATGGCGGCTAGGCTAAAGGAGCAATTGTCAGCGGTGTACTATAATCATCTGCTAAATTTGCCGCAACACTATTATGACGAGGAGCTGACTGGAACGATTATTAATCGGTTAAATCGTGCCATTACTGAACTAACCAACTTCCTCAATATGTTTGCTAATAACTTTTTCCAGATGGTGCTGACGGTGATCATCACGCTTGGTATAGTTTTGGCCTATAGCTTACCGCTGGCTATACTGGTTATTATCATGTATCCGCTATTCATGTGGTTGACAGCCTTAACTAGCAAAAAATGGCAAGGTCTGCAGAGCAAGAAAAATACCGAAACGGACATCGCGAGTGGCAGGTTCGCCGAAGTAGTATCGCAGATAAAAGTCGTCAAGAGCTATGTTCAAGAAAAGCTTGAATACCTATCGTTAGTTAAGAGATACAAGAATACGGTTTTGATTACTCACGAACAATCTATTTATTGGCACAAGATGGATATTCTGCGAGGCACGGCTTTGTCGCTGATATTTTTCTTAATTTTTGCTTATATATTCGTTCAAACGGCTGAGCAGAAGTTTTCGCTAGGTGATATGGTGCTATTGATTGCGTTGATTAGTGGTCTGCGGGCGCCGCTGTTTAATATGAGTTTTATAGTTGATAATTTTCAAAAAGCTATTGCCGGCAGTCGTGATGTACTGGTGGCTTTGCAGACTGAGCCGGCGATTGCTGATGCAGTAAATGCGACGGCGCTAACTAAGGTAGTTGGGAATATCGTGTTCGATAACGTTTCTTTTCGCTACCCGGATGGCAAAAAGTCTGTGCTTAGGCAGACTGCTTTTAGTGTTGACGCCGGCAAGCAGGTAGCGCTGGTCAGTGAGAGTGGTGGGGGTAAAACGACAATAACCAGTCTGTTGATGCGACTATATGAGCCTAGTGGTGGCAAGATTACTATTGATGGCCATGATATTTCGCAAGTGACTCAGGCTAGTCTGCGTAAAAATATTGCAACAGTATTCCAGGAGCCGGGATTATTCTCGGGAACGATTCGTGAAAATATCGCTTATGGTAAACTGAACGCAACGCTTAAGGAGATTCAACGAGTAGCCAAGGACGCAAATGCCGATAGCTTTATCACTAAGCTGAAGCATGGGTATGACACAGAGATTGGTGAGCGAGGGCTGAAATTGTCGGGTGGTCAAAAACAGCGTATTGCAATTGCCAGGGCGCTACTGAAAGATGCACCAATTTTGATATTAGACGAGGCGACCAGTTCGTTGGATAGTCGAAACGAGCAACTAGTGCAAAAGGCGCTTGAGCGGTTGATGAAAGGGCGAACATCGTTGATTATTGCTCATCGGTTGAGTACGATTGCTTTGGTCGACCAGATAGTGACTCTTAAAAATGGACGGGTCGACGAGATTGGCTCGCCAGATGAGCTAGCTCAGACTGATGGTATTTATGCCGAATTGTTAAAATTACAACAAACTGGAGAGCGTGACGCAAAAGAGAAGTTAGCAAAATATGACATCAGTGACGATATGGGTGAAAAGCAGTAGCCTGGTTTGTGTTGATTGGGTAGAAAATGCTACAATAGCAGTAAGCAAAGGTGAGGAGGGAACATGGCGACAAAAAAGAGTCAGCGTATTGCAATATGGGTAATTGCCGGTGTCCTGGTGGTTGGAACATTAGCTAGTTTTATAGCAATGATGGTAGCACCAGGGAATGAGGCAAAAGAGAAGGCCGAGGTAGAAGCGGCACAAAACGAATGGAACAGTCAGCAGGAGGCTCAGGCAAAAGAGCTTAATGACAAATATCTTGCGACTTTCTCACAATTTACTAGTCGAGTGGGTCAATTTAGCGCCGAAGGGGTTGACGAGCTAGGGGCTGAAGATTTGTTGGTTGGTGATGGCGATGAGATTGGGGATGACACCTCGGTATCAATGTATTATACTGGCTGGACTCCGGACGGAGAAGTTTTTGATCAGTCAATCGAGGACGGTGAGTTGCTTGCGCCACTGGCTATAGCTGATGGGCCAGCTAATACTGGCGTAATAGAGGGTTGGCAGAAGGGTCTAGTTGGGATGAAGATTGGTGGTGTTCGGGAGTTAACTATTCCATCCGACATGGGCTATGGTGAAACAGGGAGTAGCAATATAGCACCGGATACCCCACTGAAGTTTGTGGTTATGGCAATTCCGTTAGTCGAGGAAATACCAGCACCGCAAATACTAAAAGATTATTATAAGAGGTTATATGGGATCGATTTCTAAAGATTTAGTAATTATTGGCGCTGGTCCGAGTGCACTTGCGACTGCGATTTATACCACTCGTGAGGATATTCCGACAGTGCTGTACGAAAAGGGTGTTGTTGGCGGTATGGCGGCGATCACCGACCAGATCGATAACTATCCTGGGTTCGCCGAAGGCGTAACGGGTATGAAATTGTCGAGCGAGCTTCAAGCGCAAGCTGAGCGATTTGGTGCATTGATTGAGTATGGCGAAGCGTCTAGTTTGCGTCGACAGGATGACCAGCTAGAGGTGGTTATCGACGGCAAACCGGTGACCGCCAAATCTGTATTGCTGGCAACTGGCAGTAATCACCGCAAGCTTGATGTACCTGGCGAAGATGAGCTGTATGGTCGGGGCGTACACTATTGTGCGACCTGTGACGGCGCATTTTATCGTGACAAGACCTTGATTGCCGTGGGCGGTGGGAACTCGGCTTTACAGGAGGTGATGTTTTTGACAAGATACGCTAAGCATATTGATTTGATGGTTCGTAGTCGACTGAGAGCCAGCGACGTTTTGCAGAAAGAATTGCAAAAACATATCGATGCGGGCAAGGTGACCGTACATATTGGCGCAACTACCGATGAGGTGCTGGTTGAGAACGACACTTTTGCTGGCATTAAGACGACTAAGGATGGCGTTCAGACGGTACTGAAGGCCGATGGTATGTTTGTTTTTATTGGGCTAATTCCAAACACGCAATTTTTAGCAGGTTCGGGTGTGGAGCTTGATCCGCAGGGGCATATTATCACAAACGAGAACCTTGAAACATCTGTGCAGGGTGTCTATGCTAGCGGTGATGTGCGGTCGGGCTCAACTATGCAAATTGCTACAGCAGTCGGTGAAGGTGCTAAGGCGGCAGCAGAAATTCGTGAGTACTTAGATGAACTAAAGAGAGAATCATAAAAGGAGGAGTGTAGTGGCAGATTTTAACCAAGTATTTGACGCAGGTAATTATGAAAACGGTATCATCAATGTGGTCGTAGAAATTCCTACTGGCTCAAATCACAAGATTGAATGGGATCGTAAGCTAGGAGTGATGAAGCTTGACCGAGTTGAGCCAAGTATTTTTGCTAAGCCGACTAATTATGGTTTTATTCCACAGACGCTGGATGAGGATGGTGATGAGCTAGATGTGCTACTGATTACGACAAATCCACTAACCACTGGCTTGGTGGTTGAGGCAAAAGTTATTGGTGTGATGAAGTTTGTCGATGATGGCGAGGTGGACGACAAGGTTATCGCAGTGCCAGCGGATGACCGCGAAACTGGTGATTCGATTAACAGCCTGTCTGACCTCGCGCCACAGCTAATCAAGCAGATTGAGCATCATTTTAGCCATTACAAAGATCTAAAAAAGCCTGGCTCTACTGTCGTTGATGGCTTCGAAGATGCCGATGAGGCTAAGCGAGTGATTGCCAAGGCAATTGAGCGCTGGAAGAGTTAACAGCTTTACGGTTCTCGAAAACACCAGATCTAGCACCTACGCTATATATAGCGTGTCCGTGAAAAGTTCGTGAAAAGCTTGACGCCACCCTCGGAGTATCGCAGAAATATGTAGATTTTTTCCATTGACATCATCGTTATTGTCATTCACCTCTTGCCATGTTGAAATAGTGACGAAACACCACCAGTAATCTGCGCCAACATACCGCCTTCTTTGGCGAGTTGTTGACGGAGTTTTTCGCGGGCATGTGGGGTGGCAACCATTTCGCGCCAGTCGGGCTTGGGGCGAGCGGATTTGTTGGTCAAAACCTCAATTGTATCACCGTGCTGCAATTGGTAGTCAAACGGACGCATAACGCCATTGACCTTGAAGCCACTAGCTCGAGCGGCAAGATCCGAATGAATACGATAGGCAAAGTCTAGCGGAAATGCTCCTTTCGGTAGATCATAAATATCGCCTTTGGGGGAGTTAACGAAAATTCGGTCGGCGAATAGTGTCATGCGAAACTTAGTCGAGTCAAACTCCTTACCCTCGCCGGCTCGTGAAGCGGCTTCTTGCAGTTCACGAATCCACGCTAAGTCTGCTGGCAGTGCGGCAATCTTCCCTTTGCGGTAAGCATCAGTTAGCTTGGTTTCATTATAGTGAAAACTCGCTGCCAGACCACGTTCGGCATAGTCGTGCATTTCTCGGGTCCTAATCTGGAACTCAACTATTTGTCCAGATGGGGTCTGCACTGTTGTATGTAGGCTTTGGTAGCCGTTGAGCTTCGGCTTAGCAATGTAATCTTTGATGCGATCAAATAGTGGTGTATAGAGGTCGTGGAGTACGCCAAGTACGAGATAGGCGGTTGAGACATCGTCGACGATAATCCTCAGAGCGATTAGGTCGTATATCTTGTCAATATCGCTCACGCGATCGAGTTTTTTGAACAAGCTGTAGACACTCTTGATACGTCCATCCATTTCAAAAATTAATTTTTCTGAGTTTAATCTGGCGGTGACTTCGCGACGAACTTTATCGAGCTTGCGTTGGCTCTTTTTAATACGACTGTGCATGAGCAGCTTTGTTTCGTTAAAGACTTTTGGCATGAGGTATTTGAAGCTCAGTTCCTCTAGCTGGACACGAACGCGTCCCATATTGAGTCGGTCAGCTAGTGGTGCAAAAACTTCAATAGTTTCGCGAGCAATTTTGCGTTGTTTGCCGGGTGGCATGTGCTGAAGGGTTTGCATATTGTGGAGGCGATCGGCTAGTTTGATGATAATCACCCGAATATCTTCTCCGACAGCAATTAGTAGCTTAGCAAGATTGTCTTTGGTTTCGGGTAGATAACTACCAAGGTCGCGCATACCGGAGCGAGCCTGTGAGACCTTGGTCACACCGTCAACTAAAAATGAAACATCTCGTCCAAACAACGATTCAATCTCCTGGAGTGTAACATCAGTGTCCTCAACCGTGTCATGAAGCACGCCAGCGATAACCGTATCGGCGTCCATGCCCCAGTCAATCAAAATCGCCGCGACGGATAAAGGGTGAACAATATAGCGTTCACCACTCATCCGTTTTTGCCCTTCATGACGCTTGGTAGCAAAATCAATTGCCAGGGCTAGCTCCAGCACATCGGTCTCGTCGTAAACTCCCATGGCAGTTTCTAATAATTCATCGCGGGTCATATATTCTATTGTACCCCAATCGTGCTATAATAAGGTAAATAGCTAATGCTTTAAGGGGGGATAATGGCACTAACACGAGTAGCGATAAATGGGTTTGGGAGAATTGGTCGTAGCGCATTTAAGATAGCTTGGGAGCGAAATGATCTTGAGATTGTGGCGATTAATGATCTGACTGATACTAAGACGTTGGCTTATCTCTTAAAGTACGATAGTAACTATGGCACCTATGGTCATGAAGTTAGTCATGATGACGATTCGCTGATTATTGACGGTACAAAGGTAAGAGTGCTTGCTGAGAAAGATCCGACGGCCTTGCCTTGGCGCGATATGGATGTCGATGT
>CAZKHR010000028.1:0-8526 GCA_964552745.1 uncultured Candidatus Saccharibacteria bacterium
TTGTGCCGATTGCCACAAATCAGTATCACCCAAATATCCGTCGCTATCATCACGATAACTCAAACGGACTCGGAGCTTCATGTCGATTGTTGCATACAGCTCACCGGCCGCTGACAGTAAATTATCTATCTCTTGACCAATCTGATCTGGACGACAAAAAACATGACTGTCATCTTGGGTCAACGAACGCACTCGACTCAATCCCCCTAGTTCACCAGTTTTCTCATCTCGATAGTCCGTCGTTGTTTCGAGAAATCGCACTGGCATATCACGATAACTTCGCTGCTTAGAGGCAAAAATCTGCGTATGATGCGGACAGTTCATTGGCTTGAGCGCCATCTCATCACTTGTCTCCTGACTTTTAACCAAAAATAGTTCATCACCAAATTTCGCCCAGTGCCCTGACTTTTCGTATAAGTCCTTCTTGGTAATATGCGGCGTCCAAACCTTCTCAAAACCAAATTTCTGCCTAAGTTGGTTTGAGTAATCTGCCACGACATCTCGCAAAATAGTACCTCGTGGCGTAAACAATGGCAAGCCAACGCCAACTAAGTTTGAAGTGGTATATATGTCAAGCTCCCGGCCCAACTTGCGATGATCGCGCTTTTTAGCCTCTTCTAACATATTGATATACTCATCCAATTCTTCTTGCGCTGCAAAAGCCACACCATATAGTCGCTGCATTTGTGGATTATTCTCGTTACCACGCCAGTAGGCGCCAGCTACACGCATCAACTTAAATGCGCCGATTTCACTGGTATTTACTACGTGCGGACCACGGCATAAATCAGTAAAATCACCATTGGCATAGAACGAAACCTCGTCTAATGCACCTACCCCATCAGCAATTGTGCCCATTTCGCTAGCATCAAGGTCTTTGGCGACCGTTGTGCCGGATCGCTTCAGGTCATTGAGTAATTCAACCTTATAGGGTTGCTCGGCATTTTTCGCCCAATCAATTGCCTCATCGATTGGCTTCAATGAGCGCACAAATTCCTGTTTCTCAGCAATGATTCGGCGCATAGTTTTCTCAATCTTAGCAAAATCTTGCTCGCTAATTTTCGTCTCGCCCAAATCAATATCGTAAT
The DNA here is from genome assembly GCA_964552745.1 of uncultured Candidatus Saccharibacteria bacterium. Classification (GTDB taxonomy): domain Bacteria; phylum Patescibacteriota; class Saccharimonadia; order Saccharimonadales; family Saccharimonadaceae; genus Nanosynbacter. Next base: position 1,089 of record CAZKHR010000028.1, read on the forward strand.
AAAATCCATTTTCCACTACTGGTCCGACACCAAACTTTGCCTCCGGCCAAAGTCGCTGGACCGCGCTAGCCATAATATGCGCAAGACTATGCCGCATAATATTTAATTGTTCGTCACTCATAATTGAAGCTCCTTTTATTGGAAATTTAAAAACACGCACAGACATAATACTTGCGTGCCTCGGTCCTGATGATACCCAGGAGGTTCCACCTTGGCTTTTACTCTTGCTCCGGTATTTTTTGTGTCACCGCAACCGCTTCCACAAAGCTCAGTGGATAGTGAAGCCACGTCAACGCCTAAAGTTATTTTATCACAACTACGAACTGCCGCCAAACTCACCACCTATGCTTCAAAAATCAATTTACTAAAATACCCCCTGCAGTAAGCCTCTCACCAAATAATAGGCATAAAGCTCCTGTTTTTGGACAGAAAAGCAGGATTACCAGGGGCAAGTATGTCTATTCATATCGCAAGGCATCTAAAGCACTAACCCTAATGGCCTTTCGTGCTGGGTAAAGCCCAGTTATGACGCCGACGATCACCGATACCACAATGATCGCTACCATAAAGCTAGCTGGCGTGGCAAAAAGTGGCACAAACCCGTCACTCTGAATTACAAACTGATTCAACAGCAGATTCGCCAACCAGCCACCAACCACCCCAACAGCAATCCCCAGTAGCCCACCGCCAACCCCCAAAATAGCCGACTCGACCAACAGTAGTTGTCGTAAGTCTTTTTGTCGCACGCCTAGCACCTTCAATACCGCTATTTCTTTGATTCTCTCCATCATTGAAAGAGTCAACATATTGACCATCCCCAGTAGAGAAACCACCAAGGCTACAGAACCAAATGCCACAAACAGTACTCTAACCAGGTTAAACACTTGATTGATCTCGGCCACCGTATCGCCAATATACTGCGTTTTTAGGCCGATATTTTCGATATTGTAACGAATTTCTGGAACTTGTGATTGACTCGCCACTTCCACTTTTATCTGATCATAGTCTGTGATGCCGTAAGAGCGCAAAGAGTCGTCATTCACTACACCAACGATCCTGAACTCTTGATCTGGAATTGTTCTATTGCTATCAGTCTCTTCGTCGCCCTGCGGAACGACCACGTCAAGTGATATTGATTGTCCAATCGGTGGGCTTTCACTAATCAGCAGATTAACAAATGTCGTATTTATAACAACATTCTTTTCGCCATTGCCAATTCCCTCGCCACTAGCCACCGCCAACCCGCTATAGTTCATATAGTCTGCACTTGTACCGATCAGCGTCACATCCGCTGTTTTTTCATCATTTTTTGCTACTGCACCGATCGATTTAGTCGATGCCACATTCTTAACACCCTTCATATTAGATATGTCATCGATTGTTTTATCGGTCAATGACACCAACTCCAGCCCTCCAGTGCCGACATCGATACTGACAAACGCATCTCCCTTAGTCACCTCCTGTGTTACCAATTGCTCAATCCCAAAAGCTAATGACATCAAAAAAACGATTGCCGCAAAACTGATGCTCATACCGAGTAGCGTAAAGAACGTCCTAGTTCGCCTAATCCAAAGGTTTTTGATAGAAAATTTAACTAAAAATCTTTTATGCATGGGCGATATCCTTAATTAAGCGACCGTCTTTCATCTCGATGCGCCTATTTCCAAGGTTCCAGTAGGCCTGATTATGCGTTACGATAATCACCGTCTTTCTCTCACCAATATGCATATCGTGAAACAACGACATCATCTCATCGGAGGCAGTAGTATCCAGGTTTCCTGTTGGTTCGTCAGCGATGATAATCCCCGGGCTAGTCACTAGCGCCCGAGCAAAGGCCAACTTCTGCTGTTCACCGCCAGACAACTTTGATGGATCTTGTCTCTCTAGTCCTGCCAGATGATATTTATCAAGTAGCTCGCTGGCTTTTCTCGTTGCCACTCGTTCGGTAGTTCCTTCAAGAATCAATGGCAGGGCGACATTCTGCAAACAATTTAACGAGCGAATCCAATACGGTCGCTGGTAAACCACGCCCATTTTGCGCGACCGATAAACCCCTCGTCCATCCTCGTCCATATCTAGCATATTTTCACCCCGTACTATCGCCCTGCCCGACGAAGGCTCTTCTAGACCAGTAATGATATTGAGTAGTGTTGATTTGCCACAACCCGACGGCCCACACACCACGATAAAGTCCCTAGCGTAAATATCAAGACTAAAATCACTCAAAGCATTGACCTGTGCGCCACCACTGCCATAGTGCCTACTGGCATTTTCAATCCGAATAATTGGCCGTCTAGTCTGTACTGACTCTTGCTCCAAAACACCACCGATAAATTCGCTCATTCTGAGACCCCAAACAACCGAGCCAGTGTGTTAATAATTGCCTGAAGCCCAGATTTTGGCACCTCGCCAGTGATAACCGTTCGGTCTCTGCTGGTTGCCAAATTCCCTGCCTTGTCACTACTGCGAACCCTTAGATGATATGGCTTACCTGGCTCCAGCCCAGAGATAATCACCGTGTGCTCAGTGGTCAGAGAACCGTCCAAGATAGTCTTGTAATTATATTCGTCGTCACCTAGACCGGTACCGTACTCCACCTGAGAATTAGCCGGTTCATCCGTTTGCCAAGACACGATGATCTGCGCCTTATTGGTCGAACTGCCAATATTTGATGTCTCAGTGACAACACTAGAAATCACTGGCTCCCGACTATCTTCTGGAGTGCTGAATGTCTCAGCAGAAGTTGAAACCAAGTTACCGAATTGATCCCGGCCAGATGCAGTAATCTTATACTCACTATTATCCGCTAAATCGCTTAGTCTCAGATTGTGCGATAATTTCAGGTCAGTATTGGACTGCATCAGAGACTCCAGACCGTGCGCCATATAGTTTACTGTTGAACTAGTTGGCACGTTGGTCTGCCAAGTCACATCAAGCGTCGTCGTCGGCATGCCCGGTACTGGCTGAACACCAAATCCTGAAATCGATGGCATCGGTAACGTCACAAACGAATTCTCACTCCTCAGCTCATTGCCGTCGCTATCTAATCCAACTACCCGAAAATAATACATTTGGCCAGGCATCAAGTCATGCAACATCATCGTGTGATTGGTCGTCGAGCCGCCAGAGGATTCCTGAATTTTCTGGCCATACTTGGCTGTTGGACCATAGTGAAGGGTAAAGTTCGCCACCGCAGTACTCTTAAAGCTGATGATCGCCGAAGTCTGCGTAATATTAGCAATATTTAAATCATAAACACTCGGCGCACTCTCGGTCGTGAAGTACTGTTTCGCTCCAGTTAGTAAATTGCCATCGATATCGGTCGACTGAATCGAATAGGCATATTCTACCTGTGAACGCAAACCAACTACCCGCACCACATGATCGGTCGTCAACTCACTCTGTCCCTGCTCTGATACAAAGGTATTACCCATTTCAATCTTTACAAATGAGCTACTTGGCCGATCAGTCGCCCACCTAACTTCAAGAGCCGTCGGTGTAACTGTCGTCGTTGGTCCACTGACTAATTTTGGTGGTGTCGTGTAACGACCAGTCGGTGTAATCACCACCGTTGTCGAATCGACCGACTGGCTACCGGCACTGTCCTTAGAGCGAACTTTATAATAATAAGTTTTCGACTCCAGTCCGCTATCGGCATAAATCGCACTAGTTGTCGAACCAACCTTCGTAAAACTCGCACCATCCGTTGAACGGAAAATATCGTAACCAGCAAAGTCACTACCCTGCACCACTGGCGCAGTCCATTTGACTGCCACCGAGAAATCACCAGTCTCACGATCCGATATATCATGCCCCTGAATATTAGTCGGCACACCCGGTGCAACCGTATTGGCAATGAAGTCTACCTTGGTGCAACCATCAACCAATGGATTGCCAGAAATATTACTACAACTATCAAAATCAACGTTACCGGCACTATCAACCGCTACGATATAAAGTGTATTTTGACCCTGTTGGGTGGCGAACGGTCCAGCTGGCAAACTAGTCTGTTCAGTATATGAAGTATTGGTCAGAGTCGGCAAGGCATTTATCGAATAGTAATAACCCTTTATTTCGCCCTCTGGCGCTTGCCAGCTAAAGGCAAAGCTATTAGTCGATGAGCTACTCGGTGTAACCGTCAAATTCTTTGGCGCAGTTGGCGATGCATCATTGAAGTAAAAATTTGTTCGCGTCGATTCGCCAGCATTACCAGCATAATCAACCGCTCTCAAGTCAAAAGTATTGACACCATTTGTCGCTTGATCCTCTAACGTCAAGCTTGCTACCGTCTGATCGCCCAAAACCCTCTGCCACGAAGCTGAACCATTTAGGCGATACTCATAATGGCCCAAGCCCGAACCGCCACTATCGCTCGGTCCATTATCACCACTAGTTGGCCAGCTAAACACATAGTGGTTAACTCGACTATAGCCCGACGGTGAGACCGAGATAACCGTCGGCGGTGCTGGCACTGTCAATTCAAATCGATAAGTAAATAGTGTTTCTGACGCTGAAACATTGCCCGACACATCCCTGGTTTTGATTCGCAAATAATAATCACCGTCGACACTTAACTCTGGTGACTGAAAATAACGATTGGTCGAATATTCGCTCGGATCGGCCGACGCATCAGTGCCAAAATAAACATAGTAGCCAGCCACTCCCGACGGCTCAATACTATCAGCATAATCACTCGGCTGACTCCAACTAAAATATGGCTGGCGGTGATTATACCAACTATTACCGACAATCCCCGCCCCACCTTCGCTAGCAAAGCCATTGGCTGACGCTGGGTTGTCTGGCGCTAGCAGGTCTGGGTTATAATCGGGGATAGTTACACCACCAAAATCAATCCAACCGAGGTCATCGCTCCACGCATAACCGCTCATCACTCCGTTCTCTATCTTAACACTCGCCCCGTGTTCAGCAAACTGCACCAGACCACCCTGAAGCAACCGCGCATTTCCACTTAAAATACCATGTCGATCGGCCAAAACTGGTCCATCAGGATTTTCCGCCGTTTCGCCAAAGTCCAACCAACCAAAATCATCACTCCAAGCATAACCACTCATCTGACGTGAATAGTTATCAATCATCACCTCTGCACCATACTGCGCAAAGTAAACACCCTGACCAGTGTTCACCACCGTCGCTTGCCCAGTCACCGCTACTTCACTCAGTGCCTTAGCTGGTAACATCTGCCCGACCAGCCACCAACCAGCACCAACCACCAACACGCCGGTCAACACCATCACTCCAACCGAATGACCTCCGAACCTATGCCTCAAAGTCAGGCTTGGCATCTTACTACGAAACTTGGCTATCCAGTCGATTATTATCATTTCAAAATATACTCTTTACTTATTGTATCACACTGAAGCTTAAGAGGAATAGTCCAAACCCCAAAACCTCCTCCAAACGCACTCAAGCAGGCTGCATATACCTAGCTAACTCCGACGCATTTGCATAGCCTATATGCGCCAAATACTGACAGTTTACCTCAGTCAGCTCCTCCTGGCAACCCGCTCCGTCTCTCGCTCGCCGCCAACCGCCCACCACTCGTCGTCGCACCAATATATAAGTTGGTCGCACAATATAGCCAACAAAGTCAATCCCATTTTGAATTGGTCGCACGATCGTCTTTAACGGATGTACTGCCAACGCCAACTGCCCCTGCAAGAACTTGGCCATCTCGACCTCCATCCGCCTCAGCCATTGCTGACTATCACCCAACACCACCCAGTCATCGACATAGCGCACATAATATCGGCACTTCAAAACGTGCTTCACGAACTGATCAAATTCATTCATGTAAACATTAGCGAAAAACTGACTAGTCAAATTGCCAATTGGCAATCCCTTACCTGGCTCGACCTTAAAAAGTGACTTCCCTGATGGAAGTCGATTAAACAGCTCCTCTGAACTCTGCAAGCGTGGCGGGATATCCCTCGCCGGATCATGCATAATCACCACCCTAGCTAGCCACAACACCTCCGGGTTGCTCGTCCGTCTCGCCACCAGCTTATAAAGTATTTCTTTGTCGATACTCATAAAGAAACTTTTGATGTCCATCTGCAAATAAAACCCCTCACCCAACAAACCAACCTCTTTCGCCTGTCGACAAGTAAAGTCCTGCAGTCTGAGCATCGCTCCATGCGTACCCTTCCCTTCTCGACAAGCCCAGCTATCATAGATAAACTGCTTTTCAAAAATTGGTGATAAATAACCAAACAGCAAATGATGCACCACTCGATCACGAAAATCCGCCGCAAATATCTCCCGAACCTTTGGCCTGGTCACCACAAAAGCAATCGACCGCCCTGGTCGATAAGTTCGCTCCCTCAACTCGCGCTCCAGTGCCAACAAGTTTTTCTCCAGCTCCATCCGAAACGCCAGGTGGTTTTCGGTCATCCCCTTATTTTTGCGACACCGTTCATAGGCTTTGAGTAAGTTTTCAAAGGTAAATAATGATTGATTCATAGTTTATTTTTTCGAGGACACTCAGGATCAGAACGGCAGGCTCATTACCTGGAACAGCAACTACCGAACGCACTTAACCGAGTTAGCATTGGCCACTGCGTTGTTGTTCGTGTTGCCATTGGACAGATTAACGTTCCAGGAACTCTCGTCGCTGTTCCTCGTCGACGACCAGTGATTGGCCGCTGGCGACAGTCATGTTACCGACTTGTCATATTTCACCGAGGTCATCCCTGGACTAACAGAGTAGAACTCTTGAGCTTATTCCTGTTCGAGCCAAGCTACGCACAGGAGCGGTAACCGTAATGAGCAAAAATCTTCTCTGTGCATAGCTACTCAAGAAAATAGCAAATCCACAAACTCTAACTTCTGCCGTTCTTACCCCAAGACCTCCATGAGTTTAACTGCGAACCGACTTCGACTAGTTGCCGGCTGATATATTCATATCGTCGCACTTTGATAATTTTCAAATCATACAGCATCCGCACCTTCAGCGTTACCACCTCTAGTGTTATCACTGCTTTTCGTAGACATTGTTCTTTTTGTCGCACTTGGTTGGCGTGCATAATTTGCACCAAGATATAAGTCAACGCCCGACGTATATCGTCTGCCAAGCCGTATTTGTATTCCTTGGGAAATCCTTGCGAGATTTCGTAGAAATAGATATTTAGCTTATAGGCCACTTGAAAAACTTTCAGGTGCTCATATCTTGCCACGCCGTTCTTTTGCTCCTTTCTTATCGTTACTTATCCGGTCTTTGTTAGCTCTAGGCACCGACAAAGACAGCCCAAGAAACTAAATCTTATCGCATCTTTTACTTTATAAAATAATCAAATGAATTAATCACCCGTTCATTACCTGGGACAGCAACTACCGCACACACTTAACCGAGTAAGCAGTGGCCACTGCGTAGCTGCGCGTGGTGCCACTGGACAGAAAAACGTACCAGGAACTCTCGTCG
>CAZKHR010000029.1:0-8426 GCA_964552745.1 uncultured Candidatus Saccharibacteria bacterium
AAGACCAAAAATCTTTCCCTTTTCTACATATAATGACAAATTATCTAATGCTTTAAATTTGCCATAACTTTTTGTTAATCCTTCAACTTCAATTATTTTTTCCATTTTTTACTCCTACTAATAATAAAACGAGAAATGATTCTCGTTTTAAAAATCTATTTTACAAATCCAATCTTTTTAAGTGGCCATATTCTAAGACCAACTCTACCAACAAAATCTTCTTCTTTACGTCCATCTTACTCCTATCATAACACACTCACTTAACATAGCACAAGCAATTTGCTCACCCCTCTAAAGTGTTTTTGCCCTATCTAGTTGCGGATCGCGACTATTATTTACATCATCGGCGGTTAACTCTACCTTTACGTCTGGTTCAATGCCTGTTTTATCGATATTTTTTCCTTTTGGTGTAAACCAGCGCGACTCGGTTACTTTCAACTGAGCTCCACCGCCAAGGCGCAAAATCGCCTGCACACTTCCCTTACCGTAGGTTGTCTCACCGACAAGTGTCGCTTTGCCATAGTCGCGCAATGCGCCAGCAATAATCTCACTAGCGCTAGCGCTACCACTATTAACCAGAACAATGGTCTTCATATCACCCAAAATCGGGCTACCAGTCGATTTATCGGTCCGGACAATCTCATCACCACGTCGTTGCGTCAAAATCACCTGTCGATCTAACCACAACCCAGCTAGGGCCTGAGCTGCCGACACTTCACCACCAGGGTTGCCTCGAAGGTCCAAAATCACTCGCTGAACACCATTGTCGATAAATTTTTGTGCTTCAGTGCGAGCTAATCGCCCCGTATCACCATTGAATCGATGTACCGATAAAATCCCTACACCATCAACAATTTCTGCTTCAACCGTTGGCGAATGCACCTCTTGGCGCACCACTTCAAAGTCCTTCGGCTCTTTATTGCGCAGCACGGTTATAGTGACTTTTGAGCCAATCTCGCCACGAATCTTTTGCACAATCTCATCAACCGTCCAGTTTGAGGCATCTTGCTCATTAACTGCCAGGATTACATCGCCCGCCTGCAATCCCGCCTGTAGCGCCGGACTATCTTTGAGCGGTCGAACAATCGTCAGCTGACTGTTGCGTAGGCCAATTTCCACGCCGACTCCTCCGCCGATACTACCGCTCAAGTCATTATTGAGCTCCTCAACATCATCTGAATTCAGAAAAACCGTATGTGGATCGTCTGCCGCGTCAACCAGGCCTCGATTTGCCCCTTCAATTAGCTTTTGTATATCGAGTTCGCCGTCAAAATTTGCCTTGAGCGCTCGATATGTCTCCTGTACGCTCGAGAGGTCAATTGTCCCCACCTCAACTCGCACGCCAACCATTGGAGCTATCGCCGCAAAAATCACATCCGAACGCATACCAGCAGCAAAACTAATTACCGCAATAATCAACCCGCCCAATAGTAAGCTTGTTCTGCTTGAAGATTTTTTATCACTCATTCATTCTATTGTAGCACGAAAAAGCTAAAGCGTATTTAAATTTTAGACCCAAATCTCAAACTAATTTCTAACTAGAAATAAATATATGTCAAACCAGATGCCGAACGCGTATAGTAGCGATACAGGCCATCGACACCTAGGTTATAGTCACTAACGGTAATCGTTCCGTCGCCATTGACTGCCTCGACATACATCACGTGCCCATAAGGACCACCGTACATTACTGCAGCTGCGCCGACTTTCGGTGTTGAACCTTGCTGAATAGTGCCACCCAAAGTTGGCGAATAAACACCCGCTAGAGTAGTCGGCCATTGATAAGCATGACCACGACCACCAAAGTGCGGCACATAACGTCCAGTACTCGATACCTTCCAGGCCACATAGCTAACACATTCACGAGTATAGAGACCCCAGTTGTCGACATAGGCGTCAAGTGGTGCATTTGCCCATATTGCTGGGTAGCCACCGTTACCAGAAGACGCTGGCGGAATTGAACCGCTCCAGCCAGCTGACTGCATGCGACGCAAGTTCTCGGCTGCCTGCTGTTCGCGTAACCTCGAAATCTCTGCGTTACGCTCGGATGCAAGCGCACTGTAGGCATTCTGGTCATTCTTAGTGCTATTGACTAACTCTTGCTGCTCGGCCTGCTTGGATGCTAACTGTTGGCGCTGTAGCTCTTGGTCTTTCAGGATGTTCTCTACCGCTTTTTTGTCATTTTCTAGCTGCACCTTAAGTTCTTTGATGTGCTTAATCTTATCGTTTAACGACTGCTTCAAGCTAGAGCGTTGCTCCTGTTTGTCGATATAATCACCAATTGTGTCGCTACTCGCCAAAACTTCGAGCGGTGAAATCTGATCGTCAATATAAAGATCGGAGAGAATCTCACCCAGCGCATCACGATTTATCTGCATAATTTCTTCGTTTTCAGCAATTTCTGCCACCAAATCGTCATGTTTTTGCTGGCTTTCGGCGATTTGTGCTTGAATTGCACCGACCTGCGCACTAATCTCGTCAAGTGCACCTTGAAGTGTCGTCGCTACCTGCCCCAGTCGGTCAGCCTCGCTATTGTACTGCTGGGCTTCTTTTTCTTTTGCTCGAATTTCTGCATCATAATCCCGTGCAAATACCAGAGAACTCAGATGAAAAACACCTGTTCCCGCCATTAAAGCTGCCATTGAGACAGCAGTCGCCTGAGCAACAAAACTTTTTGAAACTGTTTGTGTGGTGGATCGCTTCATACCTCAAGTTTAACACAAGCACTTTGGTAAGTCAAGAGAGCGTTGTAAATTCTACCTATCATCCTACCGATGCGACCGCTTCTTGAGCCAATCACGTCGAGACTTTGATGATTTTTTATGCGATTTCCTGTGAGAATAAGGTCGGCGAGAGCTAGAGTGCAGCCGTTGCATTTCTTTTTCGCCGATATACGTCTCAAGTTTTGCGAGAGATAGGAGCGCCCGCTTATCATCTGGGTGCAACTGATCAAGCGAGATAATTCCCGAAAACTGCTTTACCGCCGCCTCAACTTGAAGCGATGAGATCTTCGGTACGCGTTTATGAAATCTAGCAAATGATTGACGTTGGCGCTCTATCTGCTCCTGCGCCCATTTACTAAACTCTATGACGAACGCCTTGCGGTTTTCCGTCGTATCTTCATTGACCACCTGAGTTGTACCGGCGACTGTTCTTTTGCCAAATTGTATTTGTTCACGCCAGGCTAGCATACCAAGGCGAGGATCATAAGCTAAGAATCGCTTTTTCTTCTGACTTATATCTGGCGCAAGTTCGACTAACACGTCAACCGGCACTTCGGTAACATCCTGCACGAGATGAAGTGTCTCCAACTCCCCGCCTCGCATTGGCACTTCAAGATCAAATGGCGCCCCCGCTAAGAGTTTACGGCGTGTTACAACAGTCGTTTTCGAAAGACTGCGCAAATCACCAGTCTGCAGATGCTCCGCCTGGCCTCGTTCATTTACTTGCCAAATTTGATGCAACTGACCAGCGATAATTGACCGAATCAATATTGCACGCTCGCTATTTGCAATCGGCTCCGGTTCGCCTGGAGTCACGAGGCCTAGGTCGCGATACAATCGCTTGCGCACGTCAGTCACCTTGTCGATTTGCTTCGTGATAATCCCCATAGCCTCTCGCTCATCGTCCGAAAGATCCAAAGCAGCACGATAGACATCATATTGAGCTAGAAAATCTGACTGCCTTTCACTCGTTAACGATCGCCAGGAAATTCCTGACACACTACTGCGAACGACACCGCCAACTTCTTGAACTGCAATCATTGTCGCCAATTTTCCGCGAATAGCTTCGCTTTCAGACTGAATTTCAACTAACATTCGCCCAAAAGAAGACTCGACCGGAAATCGCTCCATCGCCCGCCCAATGTTTGTTACTTGACCGCCATGAGTCATTGCACCTAGCTCCAGCAGTGTCCGCTTGGCACGACGAATTGCTCGCTTGCTCGGATCATGGTAAAAATCCAACTCTTCAATATCGATACCAATATTTGCCAGTCTCAGTGTTAGTCGATCAATATGCTTCCTAAGGATCTCTGGCGTCGGGTACTCAGGACGATCCTCAAATGATGCGCAAGGCATATCATCTAACGCCGCCAAAACATACTCACCTGGACGCGTTCGTCCTGCTCGTCCTGCTCGCTGTAAACTGTCAGCCTGAGAAATCTGTGCGATAAATAACCCTTCAACACCACTGCGCACTTCACTCCGTCGCTCCAGACCACTATCAATCACCATATCGATGTCATCAATTGTCACACTAGTCTGAGCAATGTTGGTTGAAAGTATAATTTTACCATTTGGATAGGAAGTAAATACTCTTTGCTGATCTTCAACTTCTAGCTGACTATGCAACGGAATCAACGGCACGCCAGCTTCTTTGGCTTTGTCACTAAAAGCCTCCAAGATATTTTGAATCTCCGCTTTTCCCGGCAGGAACACCAACAGATTACGACCGGTTCGCTCATCTAGTTGAATTTTAATCTCTTGCGCCAAACTATCACTCTTTCGCTTTGTTACCGGAAAATGTCGACCTGGAACAGAGATGACCGCAGCTGCCCCATAATACTCCGCTAAGCTTTCGGTTTCGATAGTCGCGCTCATCACTAGTACCTTAAAGGACGGATCTTCTTGCATGCGTTTTTTTGCCCAAGCAATCAAGACCTCCATATTTTCGTTCCATTCGTGCACTTCATCAAGTACGAGAATTTGCTTTTTACCGATACCAATCCCGGTTAGTTCGCGCACCATCTGCAAACCATCGGTACAGTAAAGAATCTTTGTCTGCCCACCATCGTCCCGCTCGTGAGCTGTCCGATAACCAATAACTTCATTTGCATCCACTGCATGGCGCTCTGACCACTCTTCGCGAACGCGTTTCGTTAAATTTCTAGTTGCCAAAATTCGTGGTTGCGTGACGATGACTCGCTCATAACCATGCTCTGCGAGATACTGTGGCACCTGTGTACTCTTACCCGCCCCTGTCTCCGCAGTCAAAATTACTGCCTGATTTTCATCAACAGCCTGCAAAATAGAATCTTTAAAGCTAAGTGTAGGTAAATTATGAAATGTTTGTTTTTCTGTCATTGTCTAGTTAAAGTATAGCACAATGAATTCATAGCGCTGGTGTTGAGTATGTTATATTTTGAGATATTTCCTAGTAGCGATGAACGACGAGATTATGCCAATAGCTGCCCCGATAGCAACCATCGCCAACAGCACCAACCAAGCATAGGCCACTAAGAAGTCCAGCGTACCTTCGATTGGAATCTCATAGCGCACCAACCCATCTTTTATTGAAAAGATTAACAGATACCCGAGAACGGTTGCAATAATTGCCGCTATGAGGCCGTAAATTGTTGCCTCAATTAAGAATGGTCCACGAATAAAACCTCGCTCAGCGCCAATCAACTTCATCATATGAATTTCGTCCTTGCGATTAAAGATCGCCATGCGAATCGTATTGAAGACCACTAGTGCAGAAATGATCACGAATACCAGAGTTGCAATACCGCCACCAACTTCCGCCAATTGCACCCAGCCACCGATCCTGCCAATCGTTTGCTGCTGTCGATCACCCTGGAACGACGGACTCCTTGAAGAATCACGCAACTCCTGATAAAGTCCGTCCGACCCGACAAAAGTAGTAAGCGAACTAGTATCGTTAATATCCTCAAGATTGATACGAAGTGTTGCCGGCATCTTGTTTGATGCCTCCCTTATCGCCTCCAGTGTCTCTGAGTCCTGCTTATTCTGCTCTGCCTGCTGAGCCCGAGCTTCCTCTGAACTTATGTAGCGAACCGAAGTAACGTTGTCAAGCTTCTCCACGCGTCGCTTAAGTTCCATCGCCTGCTCCTGCGAAATATCGCTCTTGAGATACATCGACATGTCAACGCGGCCACTAATAAACGAAACTGTCTCAATCAGAACATTGCGTGCTGACATTGTCGAAAAAATAATCAATAACGTCACTATCATCACCGCTGTCGCTGCCACTGACAGCCAGACATTGCGACTAAAGTTATTGATACCGTAGCGAACCATTCGCCAATTCGTTAACATTCGTCGACGCCGCTGCTTTCGTGCCTTGACTGGAACGGATTTTTTAGCCGATGTAGCTTTCTTTTTGACTGGCTTAGCACTCATTGCTTGTAACCCCCCCGTGCTTCATCTGAAGTGATTTTGCCATGATCTATCGTAATCACCCGACGTTTCAGCTTGTTCACGATATCGACGTTGTGCGTTGTTAGTAGCACCGTCGTGCCGTATTTGTTAATCTTCTCCAATAGTCGGACAATCTCCCAAGAGTGCCTTGGGTCGAGGTTACCAGTTGGCTCATCAGCAATAAGAATCTTCGGTTGACGCACCACTGCCCGAGCAATCGCCACCCGCTGGCGTTCACCGCCCGACAACTGATGCGGAAAGCTCTTTTCCTTACCTTCAAGTCCGACCAATTTAATCACTTTTGGCACAGTGCTTTTAATCTCTCGATTAGTCATACCAGCAATTTCCAGCGCAAAAGCAATATTTTCAAACACCGTTCGATTTGGCAGGAGTTTAAAATCCTGAAAAACCACACCAATTTTCCGCCGGAGCAATGGAATATGCTTATCTCTCAAGGTGTCATAATCAATGCCGCCGACAACAATTTTACCACTCGACGGCTTTTCTTCCCTAGTTAACATCCTTAACAGTGTCGATTTACCCGCACCGCTCGTGCCCACCAAGATCACAAACTCCCCTGCACTAACATGAACACTGATGCGATTTAGCGCTGGCTTGCTTGCCTTGCCATAGGCTTTAGTTACTCTATCTAGCAATATCATTCCACCATATAGTATAGCATTATTTTCAGCAAAGCACGAACGTTTTACAATTCAATTACAGTCCAGAAAATCCATACCAGCAAGTATCAGTACCACCTCTGCCTGTACACATGTCTCTATCGTTAATTAGCCTTCTTTGGTCTCAAGCTCCAAAAAACTCGTCATAAAGTCATCGATTTGGCCATCCAACACCTTTTGCGCATCCTTTTCCTCGTACTTTGTTCGTGTATCTTTAACTAGGGTGTAGGGATGTAAAACATAATTACGAATCTGACTACCCCAATTTGCCGACTCTCCCGCCCGAAGTTCCAACACCGAAGCCGCATGTTGCTCTAATTGCATAGCCAAAAGCTTAGAGCGTAAAACCCCCAGCGCCGTCTCTTTGTTCTGTATCTGTGAACGCTCATTTTGAATCGCCACCACCAAACCAGTTGGCAAGTGAGTAATTCGCACTGCCGAATCAGTCGTGTTGACACTCTGACCACCATGACCGCCCGACCGATAAACATCGATTTTCAGGTCTTTATCGTCCAACTGAACTTCATCTGGTGCATCAATTTTTGGCAAAACCTCGACTAGCGCAAAGCTAGTTTGACGCAAATTATCGGAGTTAAATGGACTAAGGCGCACTAAACGGTGTACGCCGTTCTCCGAGCGCAATTTGCCATAGGCAAACGGTCCAGCCACCTCAAATACACTAGTTTTAATACCCGCCTCATCATTGGTCGAACGCTCTAGAACTGTCGTTTTCAGATCAGTTTTTTCTGCCCAACGCAAATACATTCGCTCCAGCATCTGGGCGAAATCCTGCGCATCCAATCCACCTACGCCTGCCGAAATCCGAATTATCGCCTCGCGCCTATCATACTCACCGTTGAACAGTAGATCAGTTTTTCGCTTAGCAAACTCCTGTTCCATAGCCGCGACCTGCGTCTCAAATTCCGGCAACAGCTCTTCGTCCCCAAGCTCCATCAGTTCCGTGATATCACCAAGCTGTACTGACAGCATTTGCCATGGCTGGATAGTCTGACGTAAGGTCGCTGATTTTTTTGCTAATCCCTGTGCAAAGTCTGGATTATTCCAAATCTCCGGCTGATTTAACTGCTCATCCACCACCACCAACTCCTGCTCCAACACCGAAAAACGCAAAGCCTCCTTCGCCCGCTCTACCTCTACCCGCAAAGTGTCAATTCGTTTTTTTAGTGGTTGCATCTAGCTCTATCTTAACACTTTTAAGGTCATTTAACGAATGTGACGCTAGCCTGGTATCTGAGTTGACCATTGACCACTAGCGAGACTATACCCAATTGTAAAATTAATGTTTGCAAGCACCGTCTCGCCAAAAGCGCCACATGCGGCATTCCAGGACGGTAGCAATGTCGTTTTCGCAATATTATTGGTAGAAGAAATAGTAAAAGTCTGCCCTGACTTTGATCTTGCAGCGATGCCGAATTTACTATTATCATCTCTGTCGGTACAGTAATAAAAATTGTAGACACTCGTATCGTACGCCGACTTCGATACGCGAATCCCTAGACTACTTAGGTTTGAAAAAAAATGGCTACTAGTAGGAAACTTACCGTTCTCTGCATTGAACATTTTT
>CAZKHR010000030.1:0-8222 GCA_964552745.1 uncultured Candidatus Saccharibacteria bacterium
ACAAGAGACCTTGCAGATCTACTAGGCGTGGATGACTTTGAAGAAATGAGACGAACTGTTGCAAAAATGAGAGACGGTAGTTTTCCGAGTACCGCAACCAATGAAGAGGCTCGAGTTAATAAAACACTTAAAGAAGGGCTGACAGTATCCACGGCTATGCGTCATCACCTATTTCCTGAGGGCGAATACTTATTTGAGCCCAATAATCAACACGGTGACTAATGGACTGACTAGGTATTTAGCACTCCCCCTTGACGAGTGCTAATTTATTTTATACACTAGAGATAGAATAATAGTAATCAAAAGGAGGAGATTGATGAGTATACCTATTACACCTCTGGCGGATCGTGTTGTCGCGGTGCGCGAGGAGGCAAAAGCGCAGACAGCGAGCGGAATTTATCTGCCAGATAACTCAAAGGAGAAACCAGTAGTGGCCGAAGTTAAGGCAGTTGGTGCAGATGTTAAGCACGTTAAAGTTGGCGATAAAATTATTTACAAAGAATACTCGACAACTGAACTCAAGGTTGACGGTACAGAGTATTTGATAGTTCGAGAAGAGGACGTCCTGGCGACGATAAAATAAGGAGGGTATGATGGCTAAACAAATTTTTTATGATGACGATGCACGAACAAGAGTGCTTGGCGGTGCCGAGACTCTGTATGACGCAGTAAAGGTAACCTTTGGACCAAAGGGTCGCAACGTGGTGATAGGCAAAGGCTACGGCGGACCAACAGTGACACATGATGGTGTGACGGTGGCTGAAAGTATTGACTTGCCAGAGGAAGAAGGCGAAACATTGGGCTATAAGGTTGGTGCTGATTTGATCAAGCAGGCTGCCAAAAATCTCAATAAGCAAGCTGGTGACGGTACAACGACAGTGACAGTATTGACCTATTCAATTCTCAAAGAAGCTAACCGTCTGATTGCTGCCGGTCACAACCCAATGGAATTACGCAAAGGCATCGAACAAGCTGGAGCTGAAATTGTCCGCAAACTGAATAAGCTAGCCGAGAGTGTCGAGGGCGACAACGAACGAGTGGCAGAAGTGGCGACAATTTCCGCAGGCGATAGTGGAATTGGCAAACTAATAGCCGGTGTGATTGAAAAAGTTGGCAAAGACGGTGTTGTAACGGTCGAAGCAGGCCAGGGATTAGACCTGGAAGCGGAAGTTGTCGAAGGTTTCAACTTTGACAAGGGCTGGGCAAGTCCATTCTTTGTGACCGACAGTGGTCGACAAGAAGCGGTTTATGAAAAACCAGCGATTTTGATTACTGATAAGAAAATTTCTAGCGTGCAAGAGTTTCTGCCGATACTCGAGAAATTAGCTCAAGGTGGCAAAAAAGATGTAGTGCTGATCGCTGACGAGGTGGACGGCGAGG
The DNA here is from genome assembly GCA_964552745.1 of uncultured Candidatus Saccharibacteria bacterium. Taxonomy (GTDB): domain Bacteria; phylum Patescibacteriota; class Saccharimonadia; order Saccharimonadales; family Saccharimonadaceae; genus Nanosynbacter. Next base: position 1,381 of record CAZKHR010000030.1, read on the forward strand.
CTCTAAGTATTTTGATTCTGAATAAGCTAAAGGGTGTATTTAATACTGTTGCGGTCAAGGCTCCAAGTTTTGGCGATCGACGCAAAGAAATTCTAAACGACATCGCGGTACTAACTGGTGCAACGGTGATTTCCGAAGAGCAGGGCTTGAATTTTGAAAATGCCGGACTTGAGGTATTAGGTTCAGCGCGCAAGGTAATTGTTGGCAAGGATGAAACGACAATTATCGAGGGTGCCGGCAAGCCAAGTGCGGTCAAGGAGCGAATTGCCCTTATCAATTCGCTTAGTGAAAACGCCGCAAGTGACTACGACAAGGAACAGTTTGACAAACGAGCAGCATCACTCAGTGGCAAAGTTGCAGTTATCAAGGTTGGTGGGGCTACCGAAACGGAAATCGATGAGAAGAAATTCCGTGTCGATGACGCAGTGGCCGCAACCAAAGCTGCGCTGTCCGAAGGAATTGTTGCCGGTGGCGGTGTAACTTTGGTCAATTTGTCGAGCGAGATTAAAGCTGACGGCTCCGACAGTGTATCGGCTGGTCGACAGATTCTCAAGAACGCTCTTAAACAACCGTTCTTACAGATTGTTAAAAACGCTGGGCTAAACTCCGAAGCGCTTCTAGCACAAGTCGAGACCGGCAAACCTGGTTTTGGTGTTAACGTCATGACCCCAGGCAAGGGTATTGTTGACGTTAAAAAAGACGGCGTAATTGACCCAGTTAAAGTTACGCGCGAAGCAGTCCAAAATGCCGTATCAATCGCCTCAACCGCTGCGACTATGGGCGCGCTGATCGTTGATATTCCAGAAAAAGAAGCCCCAGCTATGCCAGCTGGCGGTGGCATGGGCGGGATGTACTAAAAACCCCGACCAATAATACAAAAGAGCCTCATTTTGGGGCTCTTTTTAATGCATCAACTCTACCGCTACTTTATCGTGGTAACTACCGTGGTTTTAAGTAAAAAGGGGCGGAACAGGAAAACTTTACATCCATTACTTGTCTGGCCCCATAAAAATTTGTAAAAACTCAAGCTGTCTAGGCGACAACCCTTCGATAGCTGGCTGTATTGACCGCTCAATATCGTAGGTTGACGCCTCAGAGCTACCGAAATTAGGGAGTCCTTTGTCGGCTTGACTGGCTACAGCCTCTATAAGCTCCACTATACTCTGGAAATTACTCGATAAATGACTCCCACTGCCTGAGTCAAATCTACTAATAGTTCCGAATGAGCCTTTTTCGTAATAAGCTTCGCAAATGATGGGCGCAGCAAGAGATGAATCCGGGTGCATAATACTAAATGAGGCGCTGACTGATCCTTGGGTTGACTGATCGGTTTGGACGTATCTACCGAAAGGTTTCTTGTAGTAAATACGAGCCGTTAGCTCGTATGGTAGTCTGTAATCAACCGTGAAGTCCTTTGGGTCGATTTGTCTTTTTACATTTGTAGTTATTCTATAAATCATGTTATCGATTGCCCCGACCAATCGTGCTTGCTCCTTGCCCGATAGATCAGCAAACTGCTCCATGATAAAGTCATCAGGCGATACAACCAAGAATCTCTCTATTAACTCTAGCGTCCGAGGCTCATCAATGGTCAATGCATTATTCTTTACTTCTAGGAGAGCTGTATTAAAACGACCAGAATTGCTTTGAGTAAGTACATCCCACACCTCTGATGAATCAGCCCTTGAAAAGGCTGCATACAGTTCAGCCCCATCGAGGGCGGAAGCACCGATTAGTCGAGAAATCCAGTTGGGTGATTTTTTCTCAGGCGACCTCTCGTCATAGATAAACCCAATTGACTCAAAGCCTTTAACTGCCGTAATAGTATCTGGCATCGGATTGCCATGCTGATTGTATAGTTCTGTAGCAGCCAACCATAGGTCTTTTCCATGAATAAGCGCCTCTCTAGAGGCCAATGCTAACTCTCTCCGTCGTCGAGACATACTTTAATCATATCACACTTATCAAGCATTGTCAATAGTAGCATACTGGGCCAGTCTAATCTTAGTTTGATACAATATATAATCAAGGGCCGGTGGGGTTGCCTGAACAAAGGAGAATAATATCTATTAAGAGACGGTCAACCGATAAAATAGCCGCCAATAAATTCGAGAAATCGCCTGGTCGATTAGGTCGAGTGGTGCGACGTTTAGCAGTGGCAGGGATCTGTGCAACGACTCTTAGCTCCAGTCAACCGTCGGCGATTGCCAAGATTAATTTACCACCCGACGCCAGTTTAGTAGCTATGGGCGACTCATTCACCTCTGGCAACAATGACGGCAAGGTGAGGGATGAGCATGGTAATGATATCTACGAAGATTGCTTTACTGACGCTCCAAGCTATGCTGATATGGTCGCTGAACAACTCGGTATTGCCGATTTCGTCAAAGTAGCCTGTTCGGGAACGACACCAAAAGAGATTTTGACCGGACGCTACGGCAATCCGCCTCAGATCGACGCGCTAAGTGAGGAGACAGATTTCGTCCTGCTTACAATTGGCGCGAATGCTATAAACTTGTCAGACCTACTCAATGAATGCTTATCGAGCAACTGTTCAGCTGACAGTGAACCAATGAGCACTACTTTAGAGTATGTATCGTCCGAGGAATACCGCCAAGACATCAAAAATGTCTTTACTGAAATCATCCAACGAGCGCCAAGCGCAGAAATTCTAGTCGTTCATTATCCGGATATCATGAGTAATCATGAAAGCTGGTGCGGTACACTTGTAAGCCCAGGCGTTGACGCTTTTGTCTACGAATTCATTGATAGAATAAATAAAAGCCTAGAGCATGTTGTCAATGATATAGATGAAGCTAGATTATCTATCGTACCCCTACAGCACAAAAGCGACCTTTGTAGTAATCTTGGTTTAACTTTTCACACCGACCCCAACAATCCGCGAGCACTTGGACACCCAACCAAACTTGAGTTTTGGCTCCTAAGTAGGGATGTCGTCAGGGCTTTGTCAACTAAGGCTGAAAGGTAAGCCCCTTTAGCCTAGTAAGTGCCACCAATCTAATCTATTGCTTCGGATTCGAAAGGTAATCAATCTCTTTAATGATATCGAGCAATGCCTGAGCTTTTTTAGCTTCATCGGTTATGCCCTGGGCAGCTTCATGAGCAGGGGCAATAAGCGATTGATCATCAGTTGAGCGAATAAGTAGCAAGTAAGTGTTAAACTTCTCTTCAGGACCGACATCGAGCTTACCAATAAGTGGTCGCAATTCAGTCAGCGCCGCTTGCTTTACATCCGCAAGATTGCTGCTACCAGCCGCAGCTGGGTCAGGATTTACCGGTGCAAAGGTCGTTGGATCAGGCATGGCTGATGAATCATCGGCCATAGAAGTCGGTGTTGGCAAAACAGCTGGCAGTCCATCAGCAGGCGTAATGCCACTGTCGCCAGAGCCATCGGAAGTTGTTGCGTCTTCGGCCTCCTGAGTTACTCCTGCAAGAGCTTTTGCTAGTTCTTGGTCGTCGCTAATTGACTGCTTTTGATTATCTGGAACCGCTATATCCATACCACCCCTTTTACGTATCATTACTATAGTTCTTATGCTATACTGTAGCATAACTAAATAGGAGAATGCAAGCATGCTCGACAACCAAAATATTATTACTGAACGCGACCCAATGGGCGCACTTCAGGCGATTCAACACTTACCGGAACAGGCCATCTTTTCCCCCGAAGTTCAAGGTAAAATAACCCCCAAAAGCTTCGACCAAATCGTCCTAGCTGGTATGGGCGGGTCAGCTCTGGCTGCCGATATGGTTAAGATTCTTGTCAAGGATATACTCAAAACACCAATCGAGGTGGTCAAGGGCTATAGTCTACCCGCCTATGTCAACGAACAAACTCTGGTAATTACTATTAGCCATTCTGGTAATACCGAGGAGACGCTTAGTTGCTATGACCAGGCTAGGGAGCAGGGCGCCACGGTGGTCACTATGGCCACTGGCGGTAAATTACAAGAAAATGCTACACGTGATAATCTGCCATTCGCTCAAGTTCCAGACGGCGCTCAGCCACGAATGTCGACGGTTTATCACTTACGCGTATTGTTGTATATTCTACAACAGTACAAGCTCATTGACAGTACGTTTTTTGATGAACTAGCCAACGGCTCAGAATGGCTACGCCAGCACATTAACAACTGGTCGGCCGAAGTGCCAACCGAACACAACTACGCTAAGCAGATTGCTGAGCTGGCCGCTGGTAAGATTGGTATGTTTTATGGCGGCGAATTGACCGCACCGATTGCCTATAAGTGGAAAATTAGCTGGAATGAATCGTCCAAGAACCTAGCCTTTTGCAATCAATTTCCCGAGTTTAGCCACAATGAGTTTATCGGCTGGGTAAGTCATCCAGTTGACAAACCTTTCGCCATTTTTGACCTTAAAAGCCACCTTGAAAAACCACGCATCACCGAACGAATGGAATTGACCGATCGAATGCTTAGTGGTAACCGCCCTCATGCAAGATCCATTCAACTAGAAGGGGAGACCTTGGTCCGACAGTTCCTGTGGGGCCTAGCTTTTGCTGATATGTCCAGTGTTTACTTGGCGGTGTTAAACAATGTCAATCCAGTGCCAGTTGAGTTGGTAGAGAAATTTAAGCAAGCTTTATCATAAGCCGATAATTTATTGTCGCAGGGCAATGATCGGATCTTTTCTGGCCGCCCTAAGAGCTGGATAGATCCCAAATACAATACCTGTTACAGTTGCCAGCCCAATACTCAGAACAGTCACTTGCCACTCAATTACTGGCAGGAATGGTAGATATATACCAATCAAAAAGGCAATACCAACCCCCAATCCGTAACCAAAAATACCGCCAATCAAGCCGATAACCGTCGATTCGATTAGGAATTGGTTAATTATGTGTCCGCTGCTAGCGCCGATTGCCTTGCGAATACCCACTTCGCGATTCCTCTCGGCAACATTTACTAGCATAATATTCATAATTCCCACACCACCTACAAATAACGCCACCCCCGCAATAATCGTCACGACGTGTGTTAACTGAGTAAAGAACTCGTCATTCGATGTAATCAGTCCATCCCCGGTGATAACGACAAAGTCTTGTTCGCCTAAGTGATTATTTGCTAATATCTCTTCTGCACTCTTGGCAACCACCTCTACCTGGGAAGGGTCATCGACGCGCAGCATAATTTGTTGAATTTGCAGAACCCCTTGGGTAAATTGCTTCATCGCTGTCGCGGTAACAATCGCTGCTCTGTCAAAATCAACACCAGCATACTTTACCGTCTGATCGGGCTCTTTTAGTATGCCCATGACCATAAATGTCTGACCGCGAATTTCCATAAGGTTACCTAGCGCATGCTCAGTACCGTAAACATCAATCGCCAACTGCTTACCGACAACCACACCGCTTGTTGACGTGTTATTGTTAAAAAACTGGCCATCAAGGATGTCTAGTTCTGCGGCAAACTGCAAGTCTGGTGTTGTCCCGACCAGCAATGCATGCTGTCCGTCGACCGCTCCATCTTTAGCTTTAATACCAGTATGCAAAACCGACATCGGTGCAGTTATCGTATTTGGTATATTGTCGATATCCTGGGCATCCTTTTCAGTTAACGTACTAACTGACGGTAATGTCTGAGCTTTTGTCAAAACTATACCGGAGTCGAACTTGTTGTTTGGTCTAATTAATGCCACCGACTCATGAGCAGTTACTATTTGTTGATCAAAGAAGCTATTTGCGCCACTAGCCAATGAAAGAACTATCGTAATACTAGCCGTTCCGATAACTGCGCCCATGATTGTCAAAAAAGTTCGCAAACGATTTGCCCGCAGTGCCTCAAAAGCATTCTCAAAGTGATTTTTTAAGATAATCCTCACTTTTTCATCCTACCTTTAGGTTGTTTTTTGGGCTCAGACTTCTTTTTGGCCTTTTTTGCTGACGTTGATTTAGTCGTTTTTACAGGCTTCTTTGTGGATTCTTTCTTGATTTCAAGTTTTTTTCTAAATATGCCAGTTGGTGCTTGAGTCGAGTCAGTGTCGATTTTGCCATCGAGCATAGTAATTACTCGGCTGGCATATGAAGTAATCGACGGGTTGTGTGTCACCATAATAATCGTATTACCCCGACGATGAATATCAGCCAGCTCCTCCATAATCACATGACTAGTCTTGGAATCAAGATTACCAGTTGGCTCGTCAGCTAAAATAATTGATGGCCGATTAACTAGCGCCCGAGCAATAGCCACTCGTTGCGTTTGTCCGCCCGATAGTTGGTGTGGAAGGTAATATTCTCGCTCACCTAGATGAAAAGTCCTTAAAATTCGACTAGCTTCTTGTAGCCTGCGCGTTTTATGTACGCCCTTGTAGGTTAGGGGTAGCGCTACATTTTCGATAACCGTTAGTCGTGGAATAAGGTTAAAATTTTGAAACACAAAACCAATTTGCTCCGACCGAATACGCGCATGGCGTCGCAAACTAAGACTATCGACCATTTGGTCATCTAGGTAGTATTCGCCGTCAGTCGGACGATCAAGCAGGCCGATAATGTTCAGCAAAGTAGTCTTACCACAGCCACTCGGCCCCATAATTGCAATAAACTCACCCTTCTCAACAGTCAAATCAACGCCATCTAGAGCGAAATGCTCGGCATCACCCATGCCAAAGCGCTTAGTCACGCCACGCAACTTAATACGGGTAGTTGAGTCATCCATTGTGTCTTTATTATGAGCGATTACTCCTATAGTTGCAACCTTAAACGCCACGCGAAATGTGGTACAATTAACATCATACTGAAAGGATGCAGGAGTGGTTGGCGAGCCGAACGCAATCATCTGAAAGTTTACTTTCGAGATGATAAG
>CAZKHR010000031.1:0-6393 GCA_964552745.1 uncultured Candidatus Saccharibacteria bacterium
AGAGTGCCCTGCTTGCGAATAAGCCACACAGCAACAACAGAAAGTATCGCTGCAAAAATCACCGTCCACCAAGGAAACGAACTTAGGACAGCGCCTAGTTTAGCACGAGCCCCCCATGCCATCGTATCGGCAGTTTGAATTCTTATCCACATAAACACAACGTTCATTAGATACGCTACAATTAGGCTAGCAGCTATCGCCCCCGCCGCGGACAATACGAGCAAGGCTGCGAAATACCACTGTGGGCGCATAGTAACATCACCATTTTTGATCTGCTCAATCACTGCTGCTGCCGTTGATTTATTCATAATAGGCTTTTTCATAGCGTCACCCCTTTCTGCTTGCATAATGTTCGTAACTTGATTTTTGCGCGAGACAACCAAACGCCAACGGTCGAACGCGGTATATGCAGCACATCGCTGACATCATCGTATTTCATGCCCTCAAAGTATATAAGCTGTATAACCTCACGGTATTTCGGCTCTATTTCCTCCAGACATTCATGGACACGCTCCTTTAGCATACCGGCCTCAACAAGATCATCGAGGCGAGATTCATATGATTGGTCAGGCAAAGCCTGGATGTCTTCATCACAAATATGTTTGTTCTTTTTAACGATGTTCATAGCTTCGTTGTGAGCAATTCTATAAATCCAAGAGCTAAATTTATAGCTAGGTTTATAGCTTCGTAGATTTTGGTACACTTTAATGAACGTTTCTTGAACCGCGTCCTCGGCGGCGGCTTGGTCATGGATGAGGTAGATGACGTAGCGTAGCAATCTTGATTCGTACCGGGTCATGAGTGTGGCATAAGCATCGGCATCGCCTTCGATAACTTGGACTACGAGTACTTCATCGCTTACCTCTACGTTTTTTGCCATAAGTACATTATATATCATTTGACGGAATGGCTGCTTAAACGGCTAACTTTGGTGTTTAGAAAGCAACACCCTAAAGTATCTAACCAAACTCATCCTATCGCTACGATATCTCCTTTTAGGTTTCTGAAGTTCATATGTGATACATAAAGAACGTTAAAATTATTTCAAGTTATTTTTTCAATCGAACATATTCCCTAAAATGAAATACAGATACTGTCTTCGGACGGAAGATGAAGCTACCAAGAACCAAGAATCATTAGCGGTTAATAATAAGTCAATCAATTCTCTTTTAGGTTGATACGTAAAACTCCTTTGACATTCTAATTTTAGTTGCAACAGTGATACATATGTCCCTCCATAGAAAGACCCTACGTTTGTGCGTAGGGTTTTTCTTAGTTAAGGTTAAGGCTCGAAGGTACAACAACAACCGCGCCATAAAAGGAGCTTTTTAAGAATAGGGGTCATAGGCCTGCTTTAGTGGCTCCTTGAAGCCAGCCGATGGACGGCTTGAGCTTGACCCTAGGCGCTTAAGCGCTCGTTGACCACTGTTGCTAGACCTCTGAGAGCCACCAATCTCTGTGCCAACTCGACGAATACCTCGAGCTTGTCCAAGATGTGACCTACTGTAAACATTTCTCCTGGCATTTGCATCTGGCATCCGCACTCCGCCCGCGGATACGCCAAATGCCTTTTGACTATCTGCATGAGGAGTAGACGGGACTTCCCTTATTGATTTCCGTGACACTTTGGTCAATTACTATCCATCCTAAGCCCGCCTACTGGCCATGCTCAGCCGCCTCAGCCGCGTCAGCTTCTTCCTTGGTCCTATGAACAACGCCAGGTGCGTGATGTGGAGGGGCATAGATTGAATAAATTTTTAGCGGTTCATCGCCAATGTTTATGACATTATGCCAGTAACCTGTAGGTATAAAGATTGCAAAATCGTCCTCCGCTAGTGCCTCAAATTCTAGATTATCTCGGTCCTCACCCATAACAACCTTAGCCTTGCCCTGCTCAATACGCAAAAACTGATCAGTATCGTCATGTATCTCAAGGCCAATCTCGCTGCCGACTTCAATGCTCATTAAAGTCATTTGCAGAAACTGTCCAGTCCACTCTGCCGTTCGAAAATTATCGTTCGCAACAGTAAGGTCTTCGATATTCACCACATACGGTTTCTTGCCACGATCATTCATAATTCCCTCCTTCTTATGTTTTTCTAATTTGGCACCCCGGGTAGGATTCGAACCTACGACCAAACGGATAGAAGCCGCTTACTCTAATCCACTGAGCTACCGGGGCTTACACTCAGGAGGGGCGACCCTCCCACGAGCTGGCATATACCATTGAGGCTTCGCGAGGAAGCCTATTCCCATTGTAGCATCATTCTGGTACAATAAAACATGTCCGCGGGCATAGTACAGCGGTTAGTATGCAAGTTTTCCAAACTTGAGATGAGTGTTCGATTCACTCTGCCCGCACCAAAGAAAGAACCTATCATAGTCGATAGGTCTTTTCTTTGTACGCCTCTTTGTGCATCTCACTGCTCATCACAGGAAGCGCCCACAGTAACTCGACGTAGCTATTCGGAACGGTCTGTGCTACAATAAGCATAAGTAAAGTAGCATAATACCATAAAGGGCATCATGGGATATTATTCAAAGAACAACAACGACAACGTAAAGACACATGCGATTGAAATCGACGACGCATCAGAATTTTATAATGCGATTGATCGTTCAGCATTAACTAGACAGCTATCAGACTCACGTCCATACATCTACTGGACAATGGAAATTTACGATAAATCAAACGGCATAAAAGGCGGTGGCGGTCTTGGCGTGCTGGCTGCCGACACTAGGCGCGTGGCTGAACAGCTGGAAGTACCATTTGTTGTAGTGACGCCTTTCTATCGCTCTGAATCACACCAGTCAATCACCGACCTGACTCAGCAAGAATATACCGAGAAGGTATCACCACAAGATTATGGTTTTGAATACGTCGATGACGTCACTGTTTCGACTGCCGATGCTCCCGATGCCGTATTAAATATTTTCCGAAAAACTCTCGGTTCAACTCAGTTTGTCACCATATCTGAATCAAACTTTGGTAACCTTTATGAGGGTGATGGCAGTGGCAATCACCGACTCTACCAGGAAGTGGCACTAGGTTTTGGTGGCTACAAGGCGCTCAAACGGATTGATATCAAACCAGCGGTGATTCAGCTCAACGAAACTGCAACTGTTTTTGCCGCACTAGCACGACTTGACGAGCTCTGTTCAAACGGTATGAACCTGTATGAAGCGATTGTTTACGTTCGCAAACACACACTCTACACCAACCATACCCTCCTGCAAGCGGCAGAACCGGAATTTCATATCTCGCAGTTTGAAAAGCTTGTCTTCCCGAACATTCACTCAAGTGCCGTCAAGCACTGGATTCGCGAACAGTTCTCGGACGATATGCTTCGCCCTAACATGCTAGCAATTGAACTGACTGAAGCCAAAAATGCCGTCAGTAAACTTCATGCTCGGGTTGCCAATTTCCGCGATCGCAATAACGAACGAGTTAAATTTCACGCAGTAACCAACGGTATCGATATGGAAACGTGGGTTTTACCAGAAATTCTCGACATGTATCACAAGTGTGAGATTATCGATAAATTCAGTATGCCAACCGAAGACTACCTCGATAAGATTCCTCAGCTCAATATTCAAACAATTCGCGAACTCAAACTTGCTGGACGACGAGAAATGAACAGTGTCCTAGCGCATCGCAAAGACCAGTACGGCGAATCGATTAATATACCGGAAGATGCAATGGTGTTTGACTTTAAGCGACGATTTGCTAACTATAAGCGACCGTATCTGCCTTTCGAACGAATCGACTCGCTAAAGCAAATTTTGATTGATTACAACGCTCACTACCTCTTGGCTGGTAAAGTTCACCAAGGCGATACGATCATGTACCAACGACTGTTAGAGATTCTTAAAGTTATCGATATGGATCCAATTTTGCGCGAACGCGTTCACTATCTGCAAGATTATGACGAAGAGCTGGGTCGAGCAATGTCAATCGGCGCCGACGCGGCGATTAATGTGCCGATTATCGGACTCGAAGCCTGCGGAACATCATGGGAGAAAGATATCGCTAACCTCAAGCTGTTGATTTCGACTAGCGACGGTGGCGTAGCAGACATTCAACCAATTGCCTGTCTAGAGGTTGTCGGTAATTCTTATGACAAAGAAGTTTCATCACTGTACTCCAATATGCACAAGGCAGCGCAGATTGTTCGCGATGACCGACTGCTAGAGCAAAATATTCATCGACAGCTAGGAGCATACTTGCCAACCATCTCTGGTTCGCGCATGCTCAAAGATTACTTGAAATTCCTCTTCCCACAGAGTAAATAATCTCTATTCTTGTTCGACTTCTACCTTAGCACCGAGCGAATTTAGTCGCTCGGCAAGCTCTTCGTAGCCACGATTGATTGAATACACGTCACGTAAAATTGACGTCCCTGGCGCGGCGAGCATCGCTAACAACACAACTACCGACGGTCTAAGTGCTGGTGGCGCAACCACATCAGCTGATTTCCATTTAGTAGGACCAGTGATATAAACTCGATGTGGATCAACTAGTTCGATTTGTGCGTTCAACTTTGAAAGTTCAGTGAAGTAAATCGCCCTATTTTCATAACTCCAGTCATGCACCAATGTCCGACCCTCTGCTACCGTAGCGATTAGGCCCAGAAACGGCAAATTATCCATATTGATACCAGGAAACGGCAAAGCGTGGAGCTTGTCCTTAGCGGCAGTCAACTGAGAACGTTTCAGCTCAATATCAACCAACCGAGTATGTCCATTGTCAGCTGGGTACTCTTCAGACAGCTCAAACTGCAGTCCCATGCCCGCCAAAGTTGCCAGCTCAATCTCCAGAAACTCGATTGGCGCCCGACGAATTATAATCTCTGAGTGTGTCACCGCAGCAGCCGCCACAAAGCTCATCGCCTCAATCGGATCTTCGCTTGGTGAATATTCAACCGTCTGATTAATCTTCTTGCGTCCAGTGATTTTCAAGGTTGTTGTGCCAATACCCTCTATTTTCACGCCGAGTTTTCTTAGAAAGAAACAGACATCCTGCACCATATAGTTCGGGCTGGCATTACGAATAGTTGTCGTATCGGGCGACAACGCCGCTGCCATGATGATATTTTCAGTCACTGTATCGCCACGTTCTGTCAATAAAATAGTCCGATTGCCGATTTTTTCCTCAACCGTAGCGTGATAGTAGTCAGTCTCAGCTTCAACATGCATACCAAACTCCACCAGACCTGCTAGGTGTGGCTCAACCGTCCGCTTACCGAGGTTACAACCGCCAGCAAATGGCAAACGAAAATCATCATATTGGTGCAAAAGTGGACCAAGGAACATCAGAACCGTACGAGTCTTTTTAGCCGCCTCAATGTCCATGTCCTCCAGCCTCAAGCGAGCTGGTGGCGTTATCTCCAGGTCGTTACCCTCTAGCCACCTGGTCTTAACGCCAATACTATTTAATACCTCGATAATTCGGTTAACCTCCTCAATGCGAGCAACTCTACGAAAAGTCGTCTTACCCTTGTTTAGCAAACTAGCGCACAGCAAGCCGACAGCGGCATTTTTGCTAGTTTTGACCTGGATTTCGCCTGATAACTTATGCCCACCATGAACTTTGAAATTAATTTTATGAGAATGATTAATAGTCATGATATTTCTGCTCAAAACTTCAGATATACGCGCTAACATCTCCAAGCTTAAGTTTTGCTTACCACTCTCTATACGATTAACCGCGCTCTGGCTAGTCCCCAAAGCCTCCGCCAGTTGTGCCTGCGTCATGCCTTTGTGTTGCCTTTGTGTTGCTATAAGATCACCGATTTTTTGTAGATATGCATTGCCCTTCATGGTCACATTATATCATAGATGATATATGAATACAAAAACGAAACTTATTGCTTGTACTGAATTAGCACTTAACTTATCATTAAATCATGAACAGCGACCAATTCAACAAACCCTGAAACTATATGTAAGAACAATGGGAGCAGATAGAGGAACTTAGAGAGGAGATGAACCAAGAATTTGATACAGTTTTTAGCTTATTGGACGAAAGACACAAACAAGCTGAGACAGATTAAACTGAACGTGTTGCCGAAATATCACAAATTAACCGCATAGACCGAGCCGTAGTAATCCACGAAAAGCGCATTACTACGCTAGAAAAACAAACTGCTTAGCCTAATAACCCGATGAAGATGATATACTTATAAGTAATAAGACTTAGAGGGGGTTGATATGCAAGATACGCAGATTGCAGCGCTGATAGCCGCAGAAGAAAAGCGACAAAATGAAGTTATTGAATTAATTCCAAGTGAAAACTATGTTTCTCAAGATGTATTGACAGCACTTGGTAGTGTTTTTACCAATAAATACTCCGAAGGTTATCCGGGGCGACGATATTATGGTGGTCAAGACAAT
>CAZKHR010000031.1:6403-8206 GCA_964552745.1 uncultured Candidatus Saccharibacteria bacterium
ACCGATCAAATAGAACAACTTGCCATCGACCGCGCCAAACAGCTCTTCGGGGCGGATCACGCCAATGTCCAGCCACACTCTGGCGCCCAAGCCAACGAAGCAGTCTATTATGCTTGGTGCGAGCCAGGTGATACAATTTTAGCAATGGATCTTGGGCATGGCGGTCACCTAACTCATGGCGCACCAGTAACCAGGAGCGCACGCGAGTACAGCTTTATTCGCTATGGCATGAAAGATATTGAGACCGGCGAAATCGACTTTGATGAAATACGCACGCTGGCCCGCGAACACAAACCAAAAATCATCCTAGCTGGTTTTTCAGCCTACCCCAGAGAGTTAGACTGGGCAAAATTTGCCGAGATCGGCAATGAAGTTGGCGCAATGCTAATGGCCGATGTCTCACATATCGCCGGACTAATCGCTGGTGGCGTGACGGGCAATCCCTTTGATTACGGCTTTCATGTAATCACCACTACGACGCATAAAACCTTACGTGGACCACGTGGCGGAATGATTCTTAGCAAAGGGGCTGCCGGCAACCCTCTGAAGAAGCCTGAAAAGACCCTCGAAAACCTACCGACACTAATTGACCGTGCTGTTTTTCCTGGCACTCAAGGTGGACCGCACATGCATACTATTGCCGCCAAGGCTATCGCTTTCGGCGAAGCACTAAAACCTGAATTTAAAGACTATGCCAAGCAAATCATTAAGAATGCTCAAGTTTTAGCGGATGAATTAACTAAACAAGGCTTCAAGCTTATCACCGGCGGAACTAGCAACCACCTAATCCTAGCTGACGTCTATAGTAGCTTCGGAATTGATGGCAAAAAAGCCCAAGACCGCTTGGAGCAGGCCGGCTTTACGGTCAATGCAAATGCAACTCCAAATGACTCGTTACCGCCGTTTCGCCCAAGTGGCCTTAGGCTCGGCACGCCAGCGGCAACAACGCGTGGCATGAAAGAACCAGAAATAAGGCAAATAGCCGAAATGATAGCGCAAGTCGTGACTTCAGACGACAACGAAAGCTTAGAGGAAGTCAAAGAAAAAGCATCCAAACTAATAGCCAAGTTCCCACTTAATCGCTAAGTCCTGTCACAGCCTAACTCTTATCTATTTTGACGGGCTGATCGAAAAATACACAAAATTAATATGCAGTAAGGGGGTGTCTTTCGGAGTATCACCTGACATAAACTCTCGCTATATGCTAGCTGTGATGTAAAAATGCTAGAATATATAGTAACAGTATAATATAATACTCGAGATTGTCTCGAGTATTATATGCGGTGTGCACTATTGACTACCTCTGGTTTAGAACTTACAAACTAATTAGCTAGTGGAGTCGCATGGACTGTAGTGACCGTTCCTGCGTCCATTGTCTTAGTGCTACCATTAGTAAAGTCTTTATAGCTTATCCTAAAACCAGTGATGGTTCCTGATGAAGGTGATGCCTGAACAACAACAGCCTTAGGGTCTGTTTTAAGCGGAGTTCCACTTTGACCTATGTCGGTGATAGTTGTAAATGTGATATCAGCTGGCAACTTTGCTACAGCATCACCACCACCACTGACAAACTCTGCCTTCGTTGTTGGGTATGCGCCATTTGCGCCATTGAACGTTTGTGCTACGTCCTTAACAGCTTTTGCCGCAGCAGCTGCTGTAGACGTATTTGCTCGTGCTGTAATACTCGTATACGCCGCTATCGAGATAGCAGCCAAGATAGCGATGACTACGATAACGATGAGAAGCTCAACGATCGTAAAACCTTTTTGTTTGACTTGAGAAACCATTTCTTGCTTTGCCCCC
>CAZKHR010000032.1:0-8159 GCA_964552745.1 uncultured Candidatus Saccharibacteria bacterium
ATTCATTAGCATCTATGCCTTTAACTAGTAAATTGTCTACGTAGCGCCATACCTGGTGGTTGCCTTGGCAATAATCTAGACCATAATGATCCCATATTAAGCCAAACGCCGAATAAGTTAGGCCGGTGTCTTCGCGCTTTCGTGATCCTAACTGGTGATGATCATACCGTCGAGCCTGATGATCATAAACTCCTCCTAAATCGTAAACTATATCTGCCGATGCCACCAAGTCTGAATCTCGCGTCCTTGTGAACTTGAGCTGAGGATAGACTTTTTTTAATACCGCAGTAGCTAGCACATCGTCAGCATGAAACTTACTACTATGAGTTACTGCATGAAATAGATGATTGCTAGACATGCTATTTCGAAACCTTTGCGCCCATTTGCTCAATCTTGCTTAATCCGCCAAGGTCATTAACATCAGTAAAACCGGCACGTTTCAGCGCGGTTGCAGCCTGGGCGGAGCGACTACCACTTCGGCAATACACGTATACCTTACTGTCTTTCGCAATTTCTGGCGTCTTACCAGCCTGTATGTCTTTCAAATCTAGATTTACTGCGCCTAAGGCGTGCCCATCCTTGAATTCTTGGCTAGTTCTTACATCAAGCAATATTGCGCCGTTTTTAATATCTTTTTCAACTTCTGCAAATGGTTTAGTTTGAGAAATAACTTGCTTCAACTGTTCAACGCCACGCTTGCGTCGCTCCTCACTCCAAAAACTCTCTGGAGTAACTTTCTCATCAGCGCCTGCCGACTCTTGTTTAAACCGCTCGACAACTTCCCCGTCACGAAAATCCGTAACATCCGGCACATATATGCGTGGCTCACCATTTTCATCCTTCTCAAGATAGTCACTAAGCTTAGCAACCAGTGCCTTGTACAGCTCATCGTTCGACTCCCTAGCTTCTCGGATGTTCAGATAGTATACCTTATCAATCCCTTCTGCTTTTGCTGCTTCATCAACAATCGGCGCAAGTTCCTGGCACCATGGACACTCCGGAAATCCCAAAAATACTAACCCGTCACCTTTTTCGAAAATATCTAATACTTCTGCTGGCTTAGCATAGACATATCGATTGTCTGTGTTAACTTTCGGATAATCTTTTTTAAACTTGGTAGCATCAGCCGAAATAGACAACTGATTAGCCGGCGAAGGATCGGCCTGATTACCGCTCTCTACTCCACCTATAAAAACTGCTACTAACGACACTATGCCGGCCAATACGACCAATATTATCCACGTGATTGTTTTTTTATCTAATTTCACAGTCCTATCCTCCTATTATATCATAATTACTGTTTTATTGCAAGCATATGCAGTAGCTGCTTTTCATCTAAAACCTCAGTACCGTAGCTTTGTGCCTTTTTCAACTTAGAGCCACTGACCGCACCAGCAGACACCAGGTAATCCGTATCTTTAGCCACTGCTGACTGAAAAATTCCTCCTAAGTTACGTATTTGATCGGCCGCCTCATCACGGCTCATCGATTCTAGTTTACCGGTTATTACAAAGCTTTTGCCAGACAGTTGACCGCTTTTCGGTTTGAAATATGGCGCCACTCTAAGTGAAGAAAATTTATCTAGCAGGGCTAGATTATCCTCATCTGAGAACCACGCAACTATACTTTCAGCCACCACCTCTCCAACACCATCTACTGTCATCAGACTTTCGATTGTAGCCTGTTTAATCAGTCGCAATATATTGTCTCCGTTTTGTTCACTTACCTTAGAACCGGTATTTTTTGAGAAATGATCAACTAGATCTACAGCTGTTTGCGCACCCACATGCCGGATGCCTAGCCCGAACAAAAAACGCTCGATCTGCGGCTGTTTTTTGTCGTTAATAGCAGTGATCAATTTTCTAGCCGAGATCTCTGCAAAACGCTCTAAATTTGCCACATCTTCAAATCTTAATGTATAAATGTCTGCTAAGTCTTTAACTAAATTACTGTCGACTAAAGCTTCGACGTTTTTTTCACCCAAAGTATTAATATCCAGAGCGCTCTTTGAAGCAAAATGCTTTAAAGATTTTTTTAGAATAATTGGTCCAGTCAATCCCTTAACTCTGTAAACTACCTCGCCCTTTGGTCTTATGAATTCTAGTTCTGGATACTGACGAGCTAGCTCCGCCTCATAGTCTATAGCCACAGCCCCCTTGGGACGCAATTCCACAAGAACACCTTGAACTTGAGGTATAATATCGCCTGCTTTGTATATAACAACCGTGTCACCGCGACGTATGTCGAGCCTAGCTATCTCATCGGCGTTATGCAGGCTAGCGTGCTGGACTGTCGTACCGGCTACTGAGACTGGATCGAACACAGCCACTGGAGTTGCGGCACCAGTCCGACCGATTGAAATGACTATGTCTTTGACGATAGTCGTAGCTTCCTCTGCTGCAAACTTGTAAGCCACCGCAGCTCTCGGCGTCTTTCCGACTACCCCTAGCTTTTCAAACTGCATGCGATCATTGAGCTTGATAACCGCACCATCGGTATTAAATGGCAGGGAATTGCGAACCCGTTCCAAATGTCCGATATAGCTCATGATTTCTTTAAGCCCGCTGACTACTTGAGTTTGTCGAGAAGTAGTTATGCCTAACTCATGGATCATTTTATAGCCAAATGCAATAGTTGGCGTATCTTCAAGATTATCTCGGATTATATCGTACCCTAGAAAATGCAAAGGCCTTTCGGAAACCAGCTTTGGATCTAGTTGGCGAATTGTTCCAGCCGCCAAGTTACGTGGATTTTTAAATAGTGGCAAACCGGCTTTTTTACGTTCAGCATTTAAGTTAGTAAATTGCTCCCTGAACATGACTATTTCACCACGAATTTCTGTCCGTCCGCGCAAAAAATGGGCAAATTTCTGATTTTCACGTAGTTTCAACGGCACATTTTGAATTGTCCGAACATTCATCGTCACATCTTCACCGATTCGACTATCGCCCCGTGTCACTGCTTGCATCAACACGCCGTCCTGATAAATCAAGGAGCACGCCAGACCATCCATCTTAATATCACAGAGGTATTCGTCGCCCACACCCGGCAATACTCGCCTCATCCGACCGATCCACGCCTCCACTTCCTCCCTGTTGAAAACATCGCTCAAAGATATCATTGGCGTAATATGAGCAACCTTAGTAAACTTATCGAGCGCCTGCCCCGCCACTCGCTGTGTCGGACTATCTGGCGTTATTAGCTCGGGATATTGCTCTTCTAGCTGAGTAAGTTCGTGCTTAAGACTGTCAGCAGCTGCCTCACTCATGGTCGATTCATCAAGTACGTGATAATGGTAGCGATAGTCATTGATCAATTGACGTAGCTTGTCAATTCGTTCTTTAGGCGGGCGCGCTGTCATCTTCGACAACCCTTCGATAAAGAACGTAAACATAACTAGCAATCATCACGATCGATAATGAACTCAAAGCAAGAGCCGTCATTGGTACAAGCGGTAGCCATTCGAGTGCCGGAATAGCCGACTTGAGCGCACCATCAAGCAAGATCGCTGGTACTAAAACGACAACCCACATCAAAGCAACCAGTAGGATAGCCCACAGCAATCGAAGCAAAAATCGCGTTCGACGACCAGTAGTCAAGTCGCCAGCTAATCGTAGCGCATCAAATGGATACATGCCAGGCAATGTAACAATAACCATAGCAACTAGCGTACTCGTCACCCAATATGCCGATAAGGTAATGAGTAAAATAGCAGCGATACCAAACATCATCAATATCGCCGTTTGATCCAGGAGGCCAGATGAGGACGCGGCACTATACGCAATAACAGCGATGGCGGCAGGAATTAGTTGGATGATGGCAACTAGACATAAGACCAATAACGCCACCACTGGACCACCCGAAGAATATATACCGTCACGAGCACGAGGTTTTTTGCCAGCCATAATTGCTCGCAGTAGCCAAACAGTCGAAAGCCATGTTAGTAGCCCGAAAAATACCGCCACAATCTGCTGCGGTGAATTTGCCGAATCAGACCCAGAGCCTGTCAATTGAGCAGTAACAACCCCCCATAGCAATGCGACCGTTGGCACAATCGCCTCAAGAGCTCCGTCTTCATTCATTTCATCAACTAGCCCCCTTAACGATGAATAGGTCTCTTGCGAAACAAAACTCGATAAGAGCACCATCAATAGGGCATAAAGTAGAGCGATTGCCAGTAGCACCCGCTTATTTTTAGAAATAATTTTTGCGACCTGAGCGGTCAAAGTCCAGTACCCAGGTATTTTAAGCGGACGCCTGTAGTCTCGTCGTTTAGTTAAACGGAAGCTCCGATGTGGTCGACGTGACAAAAACTCTTGTCGACGATTATTAATAGCATCGACGCGTTCTTTGACACGATTTTGCCTAGGCTTTTTGGAGGTTTTTTTCTTTCTAGCCATAGTTATTACATTTTCGTAGAATTTTCCCGCAACCGAGCAATTCGTTCATCAAGTGGCGGATGGGTGCTAAATATTTTTGAGAAAAAACCAGGCTTCAATGGGTTGTTCATAAACAAATTTGCCGTAGCTGAACTCTGTTTTTGCATCGGCTTGCCGTAAGTTTTTAATTTCTCCAAAGCCGAGGCCAGCCCATCAGAGTCTCGTGTCAATAATACACCCGAAGCATCAGCTAAATACTCACGCTGTCGGCTAATTGCCATTTGAGTAATCATAGCCAAGATTGGCGCCAAAATAATCACCGCTACACCAATAATAAGCACTATTGGGTTAACGTTTCGATCCCTGCTGTCGCTATAAAACATCACTCGCAGAGCAATATCAGCCAAAAAACCAATTGCACTAACTAGCCCAAAGGCAATCATACTAACCCGAATATCGTAGTTACGCACATGGCTCATTTCGTGTGCCATAACCGCGTCCAACTCGCGCTTGTCCATAATATTGAGTAGTCCAGTAGTTGCGCCGACTATTGCGTGATTAGGGTCTCGCCCGGTCGCAAAAGCATTAGGCGCTGGATCATCAATCAAGTAGACTTTTGGCATCGGTATGCCCGAAGTAATGGCCAGGTTCTCAACTACCCGCCACAATTCTGGTGCATCCTCTTTTTGGATCTCTCGTGCACCGGTCATTGTCATTGCTAGCTTACTCGCTACAAAATACTGAATCAGTGCATAAATAGCACCGCAAATCAAGATAGTTACCGCAAGCCCCCAGTCAGCACCGTTCATATAGCCAACCGCCCAACCAATTGCGCCAATGATTGCTATGAAGACCGCCATAATAATCAACGTGTTACGTTTGTTTTGTGAAATAGCACTATACATACATTTAGTATATCACGATTAAGCTGACGAGACGAGGCACTCCACACCAAAAACGTCGCCCACTGACTGAACGACGTTTAGCTGGTTGGTTGTCTAAATTAGAACTGTACTTCGACAGGATTCTCTACGCTTGCACGATCCTCAACTTCAAAGAACTCTCTTGCCTTAAAGCCAAACATGCCGGCAACAAGATTAACTGGAAATGTCTGGATTTTCGTGTTCAGATCACGTACGCCACCATTATAGAAGCGTCGAGAAGCTTGAATCTTGTCCTCGGTATCTACCAATTCTTGCTGAAGCTGTAAGAAGTTCTGGTTGGCCTTAAGGTCTGGGTAAGCCTCGGCCACCGCAAACAAACTCTTAAGCGCGCCCTCTAGCATATTCTCAGCCTGAGCAGACTCAACCACTCCCTTGGCGTTCATAATTGCTGAACGAGCCTCGGTAACTTTCTCAAAAACGCCTGTTTCGTGTGCCGCATATCCCTTAACTGTATTGACAAGATTTGGGATCAAATCCGTACGACGCTTTAGTTGCACTGTGATATCGCTCCAAGCTTCTTCTACGCGATTTTTCAAAGTTACCAGACCGTTGTATGTGCTGATCAAGAAGACAACGACGAACAGTAATAGTGCGCCGATGACAATTAGTATGATAGTTCCCGTTTCCATGATGCTCAAATTTCTCCTTATTTAATCCTAATGCTAGTATATCACTCCATCATACGAGTCACAACCCTATTGAATACTCGTTTTGTTTCATATAAGTTTTCATTAGATATTCGTGCGAAGTGCTCCATCATCAAACCATCATTAACTTCTAAAACCATCACCTCCCCTGAATCTAGAACAGCAATATCCACAGAGGCTATACGTAGATTTATTCTTCCAGTTGCAGATTTTGCTAAATCGGCTATATCTTCACCGATTGGTATTCGCTTAGCTGTTGCACCTTGACCTAGATTAAAAATCTTCAGACCATCTATTAGTACAGGGTTCTTCTCGATACCAATCAACGGCTCACCATCTAGCAGAATTACACGGATCTCCTTGTCTATGTCTAGCAGTGGCGAAATCGCCCACGCCTCGATCCCCGAATCAGCGATATACTCTTTAACTTCCTCGGCGTCGTGGCACACTCTGACACCATGGCCGCTAGTACCATCTAGTGGCTTAGCTACGACGGAGCCTTTATCAAACATGCGCTCCCAGCCAAATACATCTGAGGCTTTAGTGCGAACTAGACGATGCTCGACTGCGTTGATACCGCCTGTCGAAAGTATCTCGTATGTAGCCACCTTGTCTTGGGCAATTTCTGCTTCCGCTGAGCCGTTCAAACTAAATTTATAGCCAATAACATGACTTAATTTGTCGCCCTTCTCGAGTCGCAAAACCCAATCGCCAGATAATCTCACAAGTTTAATGTCTTTTTGCTGGCATATCTCATCGATAATACCTGGCAACAGTCGGTCGGTGATGTATTCGCCTTTTTGCATATTCATATAATATAATGAACCGCTCTATTATTCCAGTTGCCGCTTATACATAGTAATAGACACAAATACTGCTTAATCCTTTGTTATATTACAATATAATTAGACTATGAATAAAACTTTAATTTTTGCCGGTGGCTGCTTCTGGGGTATTGAGGATCTAATTCGCTATATTCCAGGAGTGACTGACACTAAGGTTGGTTAAACTGGTAGGCAAAACGATCAGCCAACTTACGAATTTCACCCTGGGCACGCAGAAGCTATTAGAGTTACCTTCGACGAAAAGCAAACTTCATATGCTAAAATTTTTGATTATTTCTTTAGTATCCACGACCCGACTACACTGAATCGTCAGGGTGATGATATCGGCGAGTCGTATCGATCGGCAATATTTTACGAAAATGACGAACAGCCTGAAGAAGCCAAAAGAGCGATCCAGATTAGTCAAGATTCCACTAACTTGACATTTGACAGTTTTTTTGATATAATATAGAGATGAGTGAAGCTTATTTAGGAAGTGGCATGCCGAAATTTCAAGAGCGTCATGACGGATCGCGTGTGTTTATTCAATTATCAGAAAATGCTGGCTGCCCAATCGGATGCAAATACTGCTACATACCCAGACTAGGGGAAAAGGCACAGCCTATACGCCCAGAGGATATGAGTAAACGATTAACATCTCTAACTGAAGATAAGAGATTCACTGACGATACAGCAATCAGTATTGGCTGCGATACAGATCCTTTCTTGCCAGACATCACTCCTGTTACAGCCCAGGTTCTTGATTTCTTCAAAGATAAAAATAATCCTATCCAAATCGCGTCAAAACTTCTCGTACCTCCAGAAGTTCGTAAAGCTATAAAGGACAGAGGCTCGGATAAGTCTGCCGTGATGTTGTCTGTATCTATAACTGCCTTGCGAAGCGCAGCACTGATTGAGCCAGGTGCGCCCTTACCTTGGGAAAGAGCGACTAACTTTCTTCTCTCTCCAAGGGAAGACAATATCTACCCAATTGCGATGATGAAGCCTTACCGACGCGGAACAGTAAGTGAGGTTGATGGTTTCGTTAATCTTTACGCCGAACTTCCGCCTCAGTCTATAATTATCGGCAAGCTTATAGCCAAAGCGAGAGAGGCTGATAGAAAAACTTATCCACCATTTGCCCTAGACCCCTCACGGCACCACATGCCCCTGCCAGATGAAGCTATGGACTTTGCATCTCGACTAAAGGAAGGGTTAGAAGAAAAAGGTATATGCGTTCCCATCCATCACAGCGCAGCAGAAGCTTTATTCCAGTACACGAAAAAACGAGGATAAACCTCGTTCTTTCATTGGTGCGCAAGGCGGGAATCGAACCCGCACGACTTTTGGTCAAGGGATTTTAAG
>CAZKHR010000033.1:0-8057 GCA_964552745.1 uncultured Candidatus Saccharibacteria bacterium
GCTAACGCCCGGCTAGCATAAGGGGTGTGTTGCGATTGAAAGTTAAGTTTACGAATTCTTACAACGCTCGCCTACCCTCGAGTGCATGTGACAGGCTGATTTGGTCGGCATATTCAAGATCAACGCCGACAGGTATGCCGCGAGCGAGGCGCGATATAGTAAGCTTTAGACCGGCCTCGCGGATGAAACGTTGTAAAAAGAGTGCGGTCGATTCGCCCTCAACCGAGGCGTTAGTGGCGATGATAACTTCACTGATGTTGTCGCGTTTGATTCGCTCAATTAGCTCCGGAATGTGTAACTGTTCCGGGCCGATACCGTCAATTGGTGAGATAGCGCCACCAAGTACATGATAAGTGCCATCGTAAAGTCCAGTTTTTTCAAGTGCAACAATGTCCAGTGGCTCCTCAACTACGGCAACTAATTGCTTGTTGCGCGAGGGGTCGGTGTACAGCTCTGAGACTTCTTCGGACTGGTCAATCAAAGCAAATGTGACAGGACAGAGCTTGACCTTCGCATGCAGATTATTGAGAGCCTTTGCTAGGCGTTTGGCTTTTGTCGCGTCACGTTTGAGGACGGAGTAAGCGTACCGTTCAGCGGTACGTGCACCGACGCCTGGCATAGCGCCAAACTCCTCAATGAGCTTTAGTAAGGCTGAGGGCAGAATTTGCTTCATGAGCAACTAGAGTGGGAGATTTCCTAAACCACCCATGAGTGGCTTCATCTTTTCGGCAGCGACTTCTTGCGCCTTTGCCATGCCATCACGAACAGCAATTTGAATCCAGTGTTCAAGTTGTTCGATATTTTCTAGGTCAACTGTGCTGGGGTCGATTTTGACTGATTTGATTTTGAGCTCGCCAGTTATCTGTACGACAACTGCACCATCCCCTGCCTCAACTTCGATAATTTCTTTACCAAGCTGTTTCTGGGCTTTACGCAACTGCTGTAGCATTTTCATTTGATCTAACGCCATATTCCTCCTTAATTACTATCTTATTGTACTATGAAACCAACGCAAAGTGAACTCTTGACCAATGAGAGCTTAGCTATCGGGCTTCGTCAGCAATCGCTCGATATAAGTACAGGCGGTCACCTGCCTCATGGCGGCCGTTGGTGATAATGCGCTGAAGTTCCCAGTTCTGAGTAGTCAATTGCTCGTGCATGGCTCGGGTTGTGATGGCATTGCTAACTAGACTGTCGGTTGGGTCAGTGGTGACTAGCAGATCAATTTTTGGAAAATTATAATTTGCGACCGCGTTATAGAGTGGTAGTTCATCGGTCGAGACAACCAAGAGCGTGCGGACTGGTCGATCTTTGATCTGCTTGTTGACTAGGGTGATATCATCTTGGAAGTTATGGGCCGCAGCTGGCATAAAGCGATAACCGTCGATAAACCGATAGAGACCGCCGACCACTATTACGCCA
This sequence comes from uncultured Candidatus Saccharibacteria bacterium, assembly GCA_964552745.1. GTDB lineage: Bacteria > Patescibacteriota > Saccharimonadia > Saccharimonadales > Saccharimonadaceae > Nanosynbacter. Next base: position 1,423 of record CAZKHR010000033.1, read on the forward strand.
ATCAAGGCCGTGGCAAAAACCAGCCCTAGTCCACGAGCATATGGATTTTTAGGAAAGAGCTTGTACCATTCGCGCAGTAGTGCTTCTAGGCCCATGGCAAAAAGAATGGCTAGCGGAACGGTAATGATAGCAATAAGGCTAGGGTCGAAAATTAAGAGTGGCGTAGTTAGAATGGTCCAGGTGACGATCATGTAGGTTCTGGCGGTGTGGCGCTGCTTAAATAAAACTACAATACCAAAAATTGCGATAGCGAGAGTGGCGAACCCGACAATTGGCACAATTTGATCATTAACGACTATTGGCGTGACCCAAAAATAGGTAAGTAAAATAGCTTTTAGGCCAGAAATAATATCGATTTGCGTAAAGTATGCTAGTCCAAGTAGGTCACTTAGGAGGTTGTGGTTGGTTATGCAAAGGTAGATGAGAGGTAGGATTAGTAGTGCGAACACGCTTGCGGAGATTAGCCAGTTCATTCTTTCTGAACGTCGTAATATTTGGCACCTAGTGTGAGGGTGAATAAGCGCTACCAGGACAAGTCCGATATTGATATAGATAAAATACGGTGTATATAGGCTCAGGGCCAGGATGACGGCTAGGCCGATTTTCCAGGTTAGTGCGTGTTTGGCTTTTTGCAAAATCAGGCTAGCTGAAAGGAGGATGAGCGCACTATATAGGACGTATAAAATACCAGTTGTCGCACTTTGGGCGATAAAGAGGTATTGCCCAGCTGCGGCCATGACTAGCATTGTTGGAATAGCGACATTTGGTTTGAACCAGCGACGCAACAGGAAGAATATGGCGATTGAAGAGACGACGGCGAGAATAATCGATGGCAACTTGATGGTGATAATCGAAACACCAAAAACTGAGAATATCAACGTTTGAAATAGCCTCAGAGGGAGGTTCGGTATTGACAATGTCTCTAGTGACCAGCTGTAGATTGGCGCGATTGAGGTTATTTCGTTTTGCGATAGACCACCTGGCGCGAATAGGCTAATAATGACCACGGTGATGATGAGCATTAAGACTAGCGCACTATAGCCGAGTACATAACGCCAGCGATACGTAAAGAGGTCAATAAAATGTTCTTTCATGAATAGCTTTATTATATCATAATTTTAGACTAATCGTGGCGCTTATCTAGCGACATAAAACGCAGACGCTCTGGGTGGAAGTAGAGCTGGATCTTGCCGGTCGGACCGTTTCGGTGCTTGGCAATAATTAGGTCGGTGATGTTTTGCACCTCGGGGTTGTCTGGTTCGTAGTACGCCGGGCGATAAATGAAGCTGACGATATCGGCATCTTGCTCAATCGACCCTGATTCGCGCAGGTCGGATAATTGAGGAATTGGTGGCGTGCGGCTTTCGACGGCTCGTGAGAGCTGGCTCAGGGCAATGAGTGGGACGTTCAATTCGCGGGCGATAAGCTTGAGGCCACGCGAGATTTCTGATATTTCTTGAACGCGGTTGCCGTCGTTTCGACTAGAGCCTTGCATTAGCTGAAGATAGTCAACGATAATAAGTCCTAGGGGTGATTCGTGATTTTTACGACGCGCTTTGGTTCGCATTTCCAACACGGTTAACCCCGGAGTGTCATCGATAAAAATCGGTGCGTCGGCTAATTCGCCCGAGGCTTCACTGAGTTTCATAAAATCTTCATCGGTTAGTTTTCCGGTTCGAATATTCCATGAGTCAACATTAGCGGCATCGGCTAGCATACGGTCGACTAATTGCTCCTTGCTCATCTCGAGACTAAAGAACAGGACTGGCTGCTTCTCAATTGTCGCTACGTTATAGGCGAGGTTGGTCACTAGAGTAGTTTTTCCCATCGCAGGTCTTGCGGCGAGAACAACTAGGTCGGAACGCTGAAGACCGGCGGTCATATTATCGAGGTCGCGATAGCCGGTACGAATACCACGTAGCTCGCCCTTGTTTTTATGTAGCTCTTCAATTCGGTCAAAACTATCCATTAAGATCTGCTCAATACTAACGAGATCTTGCTTGAGTGATTGGTCAGAAACGCTAAATAGCTCAGCTTCGGCTTTTTCGAGTAGCTCCTGAGTCGTTGTTGATTCGTCGTAGCCAAGTTCGGTAATTTCACCACTAGCGTGAATTAATCGCCTACGCACGGCTTTTTGGGCAACCATTTCAGCATAAGCCGCCGCGTGGGCAGCAGTCGGCACGTAGTTAGTTAGCTCTGTTAAGAGTGCCGAACCACCAACGATGTCAAGCTCGTCTTTGCGTTTGAGCTCATCGGTTAATGTCAATAGGTCAACAGGGCGGTGCTTTTCAAACAGCCTAACCATGGCGCCAAAAATTAGTGCATGATTTTTGTCATAAAAATCATTTGACTTAACGTGCTCGATAACGTCGGTCAAAACCTCTTCGTCAATAAGCACGGCACCAAGTAGGCTCTTCTCGGCGTCGATGTTTTGTGGTGGTAATTTTCCTACGGCTTTACTACTCATGCTATCTCCTCCAGGTTTATTTCTTCTCCACCACCCATCATCGCTGTTATCGCTGCTAATTTTTCATCGGCTGGCGGTTTGTGCTCGGCAATAATCCTCACTGATACATCTTGACCTTGGCTTGATTGAAGTGCTTGGCTAATGAGTGGGCGATTTTTAGGGCTGCCTAGTATCTTCTTGGCAAAAGGCGTGCCGGCGTATAGCGTTAGTTGGCCGCCCTCGTAGGTATAATTGCACTTTGAGAGATGGCTGAACATTCCAAATGAGAGCTCCTTGGCGTCGTCTACGAATTTTTGCCAATTAATTTCACTCGGAGATTTTTGATCAGTTTTTTCGGTTTTTGAGACAGAATCTTGCTTGGCTTTAGTAGCTCTTGGGGCCGTCGTCTCGGTTTTGTCAACTTTTTTGTCGACTTTAGGAGCAACATAGATTGGTTTTGGTTCACTGACTTTAGTGGCAAGTCTTGCAGTCGGCTTGCTTGGTTTGGCTACGGGAGGAATAAGCACGGTTAGTAATTTTAAATCTGGATAGGGGTGCTTAGTGACTTCAATTAGCTGCTGAATCAGTGAGATGTCAGATGGATTGCTAGCCATGCGTCGTCGCAACAAAGACAGTAGCTGGTTGGTGATAATTTGCGGATCGGCCCCTTGCTCCTCTAGTTCATTAAGCAACTTGAGTATTGTGCCGCTATCGGCCTTGTCATAAGAATCAATCAGGTGCTGAATATTTGAAATATTGCTTAGGCCTAGACTAGCACCAACCTGCTCCTCGGCTAGGGGTTCTTTCTTGCTAGCCAAACTTGATAATTGGTCGAGCAGGCTGATACTATCGCGAAAGCCACCGCGAGATTGCTCAGCGATAAGTCGTGCAGCTGGCTCGGTGATCGCAAAGCCTTCAGCCTTGGCAATTTCTATCAATCGACTGGTTATGATATTAGTACTAATTGGCTGAAAATAATATTGTTGCACTCGACTAAGGATGGTATCAGGTAATTTGTCGGCATCGGTTGTCGCTAGAATGAAAATAACATGAGCAGGCGGTTCCTCGAGTGTTTTTAGAAGAGCATTAAATGCCGGTTTTGAAAGCATGTGAACTTCGTCGATGATATAGACTTTGTATGAAGCGGAAACTGGCGCAATCTGTGCTTTTTCGCGCAGTGAGCGAATATCATCGACGCCATTATTGCTAGCGGCGTCAATTTCGATAATATCAAGATGAGTTATATCTTCTGCATATGGTAATTGATTGATTTCGTGGGCTAAGATACGCGCCACACTAGTTTTGCCAGTTCCTCTTGGGCCGGTCAAAAGATAGGCGTGAGCGATTTTACCCTTTTTCAGTGCCTGGCGCAAAACAGAGGTAATATGGTCTTGTCCCAATACCTCGTCTAACGTTCGGCTGCGATACTTGCGATACAGCGCTTGACTCACTCCCCTGCACTCCTCATATCTTTATTGTACTACGCTGGAGGAGATTATGCGAGTTTATCTGTAGTGGTGAATACGAGGTGCTTTAAGGTGTTTTGGTAATATAATATCTGGCTTGCCACTTTCGTATAGATCGATAGGTTTAGCTTCTGGCTTTATCCTTGGCTACGAAGAAGCCCCAGCATGTCACTGTTGGTGCTTTTCAATATACTATTTTGTAATTTTAAAATAGCGTCATTTGCTCGCTTGGCAACTCTAAGTCTATAGGATCTTTTGCAATAGTTGCCCGGTAGCCGATGAGTGACTTGAGATTATAGACGAGGAGGCGCTCACTATACTCAACGACGGCTAGGCTACCAATGACTGCTTTGACGCTACCAGTAAATCCTGTTGGATTTTCTAGAATAACAGTGTTTGCGAGGCTAAGACCCTCGTCGCGATAATGTGGTGATGTTTCGATAATTTGGGAGTTTGGAAGAGAAATATTAAGACTAGAGGAGATATTGTCTAGGAGCCGGTTCAGAGTGGTTGACGCAAGTTTTTCATCAAATGCTTTTTCGAGAAGCTCTAGTTTTTTTCGTGTCACGACATGCTCAACAATACCGTCAAGTGCGGCAATCCTTGCTTCGTATTGCCTAGCAATTTCAGCATTAGGAAATGTCTCAAGCTTCAATGCGAGACGTGCGCCTTGCTCAAGTAGGCGCCTAGTTCCTCTTGCTTTTTGTGAAATACCAACCTTGACGAGCTCTGGTGAGAAATATGCGAGGTATAGAAAGTGTGGCTGTTGATTAACGATCTGTTGCTGTTCAGAAACTGTTTGCGCATAGTAAAAGGCGGGATTAAAGCCTGTTCTGTTGCGACAAGCGATGCACTGCTCGTATTTTCCCTCAACTGTGGCTTGGTCTGGGCATACATGAGCTTGATGTTTGGTAATATCAACCCAGCCGGTACAGTAACGTAATGATCGGTCGAGAGTCCACGAAAATGCTTTGCCTAACAACGGTTGACGCGAGATAGTGCCGTCTACCTCTGTGTCAATGATAGGCTCATTGTTTTTATCAAACCCAACATAGCTGCACAGAAAACTCATAAGCAATACTACAGCGAAGCTTCAACGGCTGCCCAGGTAGCGTCAGGGTTGTCTGCGGGAATAATAATCGTGACTTGGTCGCCAATTTCAATACGGAAATAAGTGACGCTGGCAAGTAGGATGCGGTATTCGCGACCAGACGCCTCGACATAGTAAATGCCGTCGTGCTGTACTAGTGTGCCAATAACTTGTCGGCGCTCGACGGGGCCAATTTGTTTATAAATAAAACTACCGTCATCGGCGATGGTTAGCTTGAGAATATCACCTTCGACGAGCTTTGACTTGCTGGCATAATTGGCTGGGATTGGATAATTTTTGCCATCAGGGCCAAGCATCATTTGTCCGTCAAAGACGCCTTCGATTACTCTACCCCCTACTTCATCGTTGGATGAGCGTGGAGTTATAACCTGGTCGTCATCGCCGATAATACTAATCAGCAACTCTTTGGCCGCCGCTAGGTTGGTTTCTGCTTCTTGGATGAGCGCTCGGAGACGCTTTACTTGTTTCTCTGGTAGTTCAGACATATGGTTCTCGCATTCCTTTGTCTATTTTTGGTGGTATTACTCCTATATATAGCACACATGGGCTTTTTGTGCAAGAAAAACCTGATATTTTGTTTATTTCCACAGGCGTAACCGATACAGAGCAGAAAGTGTTGCAAATTTTACCCTTGCAATAAAAATACCTCTCGTGTAAGAGGTATTTTATTTACGGGATAGTTAACAGTCTGGCGTTTAGTTTAGGGCGAACTTACGAAAGTTCGACAGTTGCACCTGCGTCTTCAAGTGTCTTTTTAGCAGTTTCTGCTTCGTCCTTTGAGACTTTTTCTTTGACTGGTGCTGGAGCACCGTCAACGATAGCTTTTGCCTCACCGAGACCTAGGCCAGTTACTTCTTTAACTGCCTTGATAACAGCGACTTTTTGAGCACCGACTTCTTTAAGTGTTACGGTGAACTCAGTTTTTTCGTCAGCGGCATCGGCAGCTGGACCGGCAGCTGGACCGGCAACGGCGACAGCTGCAGCAGCTGGCTCAATGCCATACTCTTCTTTGAGGTGGTTCTTTAGTTCGTTTACTTCGAGAACTGTCAATTTTGTCAGTTCTTCGGCTAGTTTTTTAATATCAGCCATGTGATTTCTCCTTAAAACTATAGTTCGCTGATGCCAATTATTTATCTTCTTGGGTGCACTTTTCTCAATCATTTTCACTGGAAATAGATGAGAGCGTCTGGCTGAAATCTCCCTAGTGTCGATTTCACAGTCCCGCGAAAATAAATAATCGGCATCAGCTCTACTGTTTCGATTAGGTTATATATGTAGTCCCGCCATCAGCAACGATACCTAGGCATCGGCTTTAGAGGGAGGTGCGACTCCTAGAGTTCACTTCTAGGGATTGTGGAGGGGCGAGCCCCTGCTAGTTATTATGCTGTTGCTTTTGCTTCAATGCCATCCAAAAGTCCGTGCAGGTTGCCCGAAAGCGCGCTGACTGTATCGTGAACTGGTGAGAGCAATTGCGCCACCACTTCGGCGATAAGTTGGTTTTTGCTTGGTAGGCCAGCCAATGCTGTAGCCTCTGCCGCGTTGAGGGCGAGGCCTTCAGCTGAAATGCCACCAGCTAGGACGAGGCTTGGATGCTCTTTGGCAAAGTTATTAA
>CAZKHR010000034.1:0-8050 GCA_964552745.1 uncultured Candidatus Saccharibacteria bacterium
AGCGTGATTACTCAAGGCCAAGACCGACTAGAGCAAACTATCGTCGACCTTTCCAAGGAGCTGACGCCGTGGTTTTCGCACACCGAAGCCAAAGTAGCGATTAATCAATGCTTATCAGAAGATAATGAACGTGCGACTGTTACTAAGGATATTGCCGAGTTAGTCGCTAGTGGCACACCGGCTGAATCTATCGCCATCCTCGCTAAACAACACGACGAATTAATTGCGCTACTGCCATATCTAACCAAAGCAAACCTCAAGGTAAACTATGAACGACAGGATGACGCACTAGAGCATCCGATTATTCTACTGGTTGAGCAACTAGCTCGCACCATAATGGCCATCCGACAATCCGACCACGACCTAGCGAATACCTATTTACCCGAACTTATCGCACATCCAGCTTGGGGCTTTGAGCCATTGGACATCTGGAGGCTTAGCCTGAATGCCTATCGAAATCGCACCTCGTGGCTAGAAAGCATGCAAGCAAATACTGCATTTCAAAATTTCGCCGAGTGGCTAATTACTTTAGCAGTAACTGAGCAATCTGCGCCAATTGAACAGCAAATTGACCAACTAACTGGCCTAGTCGAGCAACCAGATGACGAAAACTTCCACTCACCACTGCGGGAATACTTCTTTAACTCAGAGAAGCTTCAAGACGACCCCGAAGCCTATCTCTCCGCACTCGAGGCTTTGCGCACCATTCGTGACCAATTGCGTAATCATTTCGATACCGAAACACCCAGCCTAGCTGACTTCCTGAGCTTAATCGATACCTACCGCCAGATGAAAACTCGCCTGACTGTCACGCGCAACCGCACCAATCATCAGCAGGGTAGGGTTAACCTAATGACTGTTCATAAGTCTAAAGGACTAGAGTTTGATCATATTTTTATTATTGGCGCAACCGACAATCGCTGGGGCGAAAAAGCTCGTGGACGCTCTAGACTAATACGATATCCCGCCAATTTACCACTTCAGCCTGTTGCCGGTAACACTTACGACGAACGGTTGAGACTGTTTTTTGTGGCAATGACACGCGCTAAACAAACATTACACATCAGCTTTTCTAGCACCGACAAAGCCGGCAAGCCAACCATGATTGCCAGTTTCCTAAGCCAACAGCCAACCGCCATTCGCACAGCCAACGACGAGCTTGAAACGGCAATCGATATCGTTGAGACGGACTGGCGCGACCGCATCACTAAGCCTATCACTGACAACTTGTCGGCACTACTTGCGCCAACCCTGGAGAACTATAAACTTTCAGCAACTCACCTCAATAACTTCCTCGATGTTTCGCGCGGAGGTCCACGAACCTTCCTGATCAACAATTTACTACAATTTCCTCAGTCAATGTCCGCTAAAGCCAGTCTCGGAACTGCTGTTCACGATACTCTACAGTATACCCATAACACGGTTCGAGTTGACGGTAAATTACCAGAAACCACCGATTTACTTAGCCAGTTTTCTATGCTTCTTGAGAAGCATCGCCTATCCAGCCAAGATTACGAAAAGTGGAATCCTTATGGTCGAGAAATTCTCGAACAATTCATAGCAACAAAGGGCGCAACTTTCAATCAAGACCAATTGGCTGAGCTGAATTTCGCCGGACAAGGGGTTATTGTCGACAACGCTAGACTAACTGGCAAACTCGATCTCGTTGAGATCGATAAAACCGCCAAAACCATCCGCGTGACCGACTACAAAACCGGCAAGCCGTCCAAAGATTGGCGTGGAAGCTCCGACTACGATAAAATCAAACTTCACAAGTACCGCCAACAGTTAATGTTCTACCAGCTATTAGCTGAGAATTCTCGCGACTACACTGGTTATGACTTTACTGGCGGAGTATTGCAGTTTATCGAGCCAGATGTAGCCACTAACGAGATTTGGGCACTAGAAGATAGCTTTTCGGCAGAAGATCTAGGTAAATTTCGACGACTAATTGCTGTCGTCTGGCAAAAAATAACCACCTTAGACCTGCCCGATATTTCATCGTATGAGCCAAACTACAAGGGAATGGTTCAATTTGAGAAAGATCTACTTGACATAATATAATTTATTTGTTATAATTAAAATAACCCTCGCCGAGGGCAGTGGAAAGGTGAGTCAACCTAACTCATCCACCACCGACACCTCTAGGGAGGTGAAACATGGCCTGTAACCAATGCAGAAAGCATGGATATACAGCCAGTACAAAATGCCCAACTTGCCACGGAAGCGGCAAGAAAGGGTACGGCTACCACTGTGATAACTGCGGTGGCAGTGGTACTGTATGCGGGCAGTGTGGAGGAAAAAACTCCTAACTGCTTGCTGTCACAGACGCTAGTCTATGACACAGCCCACTTCAGATCAAACTGAAGTGGGCCTTTCTCTTTTCTCGCCCTAATAATAGAAAAATGGCCCCTAAACTAGAGCTTGCTCGTGTTATTCCGAAAATGAGCACTATTTACACATGGTATAATCAACAGAGATGAATAACCTTTGGAATAATTTAACGCAACCATTTTTCATATTGGCACCGATGGAAGCAGTGACCGATGTTGTTTTTCGCCAGGTCATCGCCAAAGCTAGTGCGCCGGATGTTTGGTTTAGTGAATTTACCAATGCCACTGGCTGGGTGCACGCCGGACAAAAAGCCATCGGCGGTAGGCTAGTCAAAACCGACGAGGAGCAACCGATTGTGGCACAAATCTGGGGTGGGGAACCGGGTGATATGGAACAGCTCGCTAAACATTGTCAGGAATTGGGCTATCACGGAATTGACATCAACATGGGCTGTCCAGCTAAAAGTGCTATCAAATCTGGCGGCTCAGCGTTAATTCGCCAACCAGAAGTTGCCGTATCTGCCATACAGGCTGCCAAAACCGCCGGTCTGCCAGTTAGTGTCAAAACCCGCCTCGGCTATACTTTCGTCGATGAATGGCGCGATTGGCTGACAACCCTGCTTCAGCAAGATATCGCCAACCTAACTATACATCTACGTACCAAGAAGGAGATGAGTAAAGTTCCAGCTCATCACGAGCTAATCCCTGACATCATCGCCCTACGTGACAAGATCGCCCCGCAGACACTGCTGACAGTGAACGGCGACATCACAGACCGCACGCATGGCCTGCAGTTAGTGCGCCAATTTCCGGGAATTGATGGTATCATGATCGGTCGCGGTGTTTTCCAGGACCCATTTTGCTTCGCACTTGCGGAATCTCAGGCGAGCAAGAAGCGAGTGGCAGTCGGCAGGGCAGCTCCCGCGCCTAGCGACCTACGTAGCGAAGCGTACGACGGGAGCGGTGTAAGACAAGGTGAATTATTTAGTCTACTCAACTATCACCTCGATCTATTTGATCAGTACCAATCAGAGCTCGGTCGCCCATATGAAACACTCAAACGATTTTTCAAAATCTACATCCGTGACTTTGACGGCGCAAAAGAGTTGCGCGATCAACTGATGTATACAACCAGCACTGAAGGAGCTCGTCAAGTATTATCGTCGTTTACGTCTTTGCAAGTCAGCAACCTTTAGTCGTACCATATGCCGATCGATTAACTGGTGGGCCTTTTCGCGCTCAATCTGGTCGCCGGCCTCATCACGTTGCTGGATTGCTCGCTCGAGGGCAGCACGAATTTCTGCTTCGATGATTTCTGCTCCGTGATCAGCTTCATCAACCAATATGCGTATCTGGGCTTGGTCAATATACACCACCCCGCCAGAAATTGCATAATATTCAAGCTTATAATCAGGATCACTTTCCTCGAAACGCACGGTTATCACTCCGCTATGCGCCAAAGTTACTAGTGACTCATGAGAAGGAAAGACTGAAATTTCGCCATCGACCGTCGGGATAGTCGCCGAATAAATTGGCTGATCCACCTTGATACCAGTCAGGCTTACCAGTTGCAGCTGCATAGCCTGCTAAGCACCTTTCTTTTCTGCTGTCGCATCACGCGCCACCTGATCAGCCAGAGTGCCTTGGACCATGTAGAACCAATTTTCTGGCTTATCATCATATTTACCAGCTAAAATATCACTTGCATCGCGAATAGTATCCTCAAGCTTAACATACACGCCAGGATTACCAGTAAATTTTTCGGCCACATGGAAAGGCTGAGCCAAGAACCGTTGAATACGTCGCGCCCGAGCGACAACCTGCTTCTGATCGTCCGACAGCTCTTCCATACCCAAAATAGCAATAATATCCTGCAATTCTTTGTATTGTTGCAAGACGCGTTGCACTTCGCGCGCCACCCGATAATGCTCTTCGCCAACAACCTCTGGATCGAGCGAACTTGAGCTCGAATCAAGCACATCGACTGCCGGATAGATGCCAATTTCTGTCAAAGCTCGATTCATGACAATTGTCGCATCAAGGTGCGCAAAAGTCGTCGCTGGCGCTGGGTCAGTCAAGTCATCAGCTGGCACATAGACCGCCTGAACAGAGGTGATTGAGCCTTTCTTGGTCGAAGTAATTCGCTCCTGTAAAGCACCCATTTCTTGCTGAAGATTTGGCTGATATCCCACTGCCGAAGGCATACGTCCCAATAAAGCCGAAACCTCCGAACCAGCCTGAGTATAGCGGTAGATATTGTCAATAAACAGCAACACGTCCTTGCCTTCATCACGAAAGGCCTCAGCCATCGCTAGACCGGAAAGTGCTACACGCAGACGCGCTCCTGGCGGTTCGTTCATTTGCCCAAACACTAGCGAAGTTTTGTCCAAAACTTTAGCCTCTTCCATCTCGTAGTACAGATCATTGCCCTCACGTGTACGCTCGCCAACTCCGGCAAAAACCGAGTTGCCCGAATGAAATTTAGCGATATTGTTAATTAGCTCGGTGATTAGAACGGTTTTACCAACACCCGCACCAGCAAACAATCCAGCCTTACCACCCTTTGACAGTGGCGCAATCAGATCAACTACCTTGATGCCGGTTTCGAGAATCTCCGTTTTATTTGATTGCTCTGACAAACCTGGGGCAGGGCGGTGAATCGGCGCTCGCTTGCCCTTTGGCTGGGGCTTGCCGTCGATCGCTTCGCCGACAACATTAAACATTCGCCCTTGAGTCTCTGCACCAACTGGCACCATAATCGGTGAACCTGTCGCTTCAACTTCTGCACCACGAGCCAGCCCATCCGTACTAGCAAGGGCAATTGCCCTTACGGTATGTTCGTCGAGATGCTGTGCCACCTCAAGCACTAGTGTTTCTTTGCCGTTTTTGACATTTAGAGCGTCGTTCATCGCTGGCAAATCAACCTCAGCGCCAAACTCAACATCCACCACCACACCAACAATTTGTATAATTTTTCCCGTTGTTCTACTCATTACATTCCTCCTATAGCCCTCTTTGTGCTGTCTTAATTTGCGAAACAATTTGCGCCTGAACGACGGCCACCTGACGAGCGATTTCATCATAGTAGGCTGGCTTGAGATAGTTAACGTCGCGAGCAATCAGTAAGCAATTTTGCAGTTCAATCATCGCCGTCTGAGCTTGCATCAGATACTTTAAGTGCTCTGAACTATCATCAAACGAACAGGCATCGGCTAGGTTAGAGGTGATAGCAATAGCAGATTTCTGAATTTCACTCTTCAAAGTAGATGATTCGTTCGCCGGAAATGCCCTGAGGAAACGATAGGTAACCAACACCAACTTATGACCCTCCTGCCACACTCTTGATTCTGTAAACTTCTTCGCCATTATCTATACTCCTTGCTATTTAACTTTTATGATGTCGCTTCTACGCCGCCACTTATCTCGGCCAGCTCCTGGGTGATCGCCCCTTGACGCGCCTTGTTCATTGCTAGTTTCAAATCCTCAACTAGATCACCGGCGTTATCGGTTGCATTTTTCATAGCAATCATCCGCATACTGTGCTCACTGGCCCTAGCATCTAGTAGCGCCTGAAACACCCTTGCACCAACCAGGCGATAGGCAACGGCACTCAAGACTTCCTTGGCATTTGGTTCGTACTTTGCCTCATCTGAACTGGTCGTTAGATCAGCTGGATCACTAGCAACTTCCGTACCAGCAGGCAGTAGTCGCATCCATTCAGCCGTCTGCGTCATACTGCTAATAAAGTTAGTGTAGACCAACGTGACCACATCAACCTCGCGATGCTCGTACATGCTAGTCGCTTGATTCAAAATTGTCTGAAAATCCACACTTGATGGACGATCGGCTAAACCCTCATACGATCCGACGACTTTAACATCTTTTAGGCGCGAGGTAAATTGCGCTGCTTTTTTGCCAACTGCAACCGTTAAGTTTTCGATATTACGCTCACTATCTCTTGCTAGCAATTCAAGGTATTTCCTGAAAACATTGGAATTGTAAGCTCCAGCCAAACCCTTGTCTGACGCGACGAAAATAATTAGCCTCTTGGTGATTTTACGCCGAACAAACAACGGATGTTCATCGGTCGCACCATGCGCTGCCAGTGTCTTTAGGAGCTCATTAGCTGTGTTAACGTAAGGAGTAGAGGCTTTTGTCAACTCTTGCGCGCGTCGCATTTTACTAGCAGCCACCAACTGCATCGCTTTGGTAATTTGCTTGGTACTACTAACCGAGCGAATACGTGATTTAAGCTGACGGGTACTAGGCATTATTCCTCAAACCCTTTCGCCACCTGCTTAGTCACACTATCTATAGTCTTTAGTACTTTATCGGTCGGCTTGTCGCCCTTGTTGAGTTCGCTCATGACATCTTCATGATCCTTCCAGAGCTTAGACAGCAACGAAGACTGAGCTTGCTTAATAGAGGTAGCTGGAACTTCATCAAATGCGCCGCTAGTAACCGCATGGATTGAAACGTACTGCTCCCAGACACTCATTGGCTGGTACTGCGGTTGTTTGAGTAGCTCAGTCAAACGCTGACCACGATCGATTTGCGACTTCGTAGCACTGTCAAGATCTGAGCCAAATTGCGCAAAGCTCGCCAGCTCACGAAACTGCGAAAGCCCAAGCTTCAAATTACCACCAACTGACTTAACCGCTCTGGTTTGAGCCGCACCGCCAACACGAGAAACCGATAATCCAGCTGAAATTGCCGGTCGAATACCCTGGTAGAATAAATCAGTCTCAAGGAAGATCTGTCCGTCAGTGATAGAAATCACATTGGTTGGAATATAGGCTGAAATATCACCCGCTTGGGTCTCAATAATTGGCAAGGCTGTTAGTGAGCCACCACCCAATTTATCAGAGAGCTTAGCCGAACGCTCCAGCAGGCGCGAATGCAAGTAAAACACGTCTCCCGGATAGGCCTCGCGACCTGGTGGGCGACGAAGTAGAAGCGACATCTGACGGTAAGCCACGGCATGTTTGGTCAAGTCATCGTAAATCATCAGTGCATGCTCGCCCTTGTCACGGAAATATTCACCCATTGCTGTTCCAGCATAAGGCGCTAGATAGAGCAGGGAGGCGGCATCTGACGGACTAGTGGCGACGATAATTGTCTGATCCATGACGCCCTCTTCACGTAAACGCTCAACCAGTCGAGCGACTTTCGACAACTTCTGACCAATCGCCACATAAACATTCACCACACCAGTTTTCTGCTTAGCCTGATTAATCATTGTATCGATTGCAATCGCCGTTTTGCCCGTCTGACGATCGCCAATGATCAACTCACGCTGACCGCGACCAATCGGGAACATTGCGTCAATCGCCATAATACCAGTCATCAATGGTTCATGAACCGATTTTCGCCCCATAACACCAATAGCTGGTCGCTCAACCAATCCACGATTTGCTGTTTTAATCACTGGACCGCCATCGAGCGGTCGTCCAAGCGGATCAACCACGCGACCCAGAAGCTCTTCACCAACTGGCACATCGAGAATTGCGCCCTTGCGACGCACTTTTGCGCCCGCCCTTACCAGCTCCTCGTCGCCCAAAATCACCGCACCAATCTCATCCTCCATAAGATTAAGCGCAAACGCCTCTGCTACACCCTTGTCAGTCTCAATCTCGAGCACTTCACTATATTCAGCCTTAGCTAACCCATGTATCCAAGCAACTCCGTCACCAACCCGAATAACTATGCCAACATCT
>CAZKHR010000035.1:0-8001 GCA_964552745.1 uncultured Candidatus Saccharibacteria bacterium
GACAAACGCGTACGGGTCTTTACTAAACCTAATGGCGGCCCATCGAGTGCACGCAACCTCGGCCTAGAAAAGGCCGTGGGTGAGTATATTCAGTTCTACGATAGCGACGACAATATTTCCGATGATGCATTATCTACAGTAGTAAGCGCAATGAATAGCCACGATAGAGACCTTTTGGTGTCAGGATGGCAAATTGATGTCGAGGGCACCAAAGGGATAGTCAGAGGCTACAAACAAATCAACCCCGAGCCAGAAATTATCGATGACAATATAATTGAATATACACTGGGCTCAATCGGCAGTAGTGGGACTTTATACAATTTGTGGAATAAGTTACTTAAGGCTGAAATTATAAAGGAGAACAACCTAAGGTTTCGCGAAGACTTAAGGTTTGGCGAGGATCTAATATTCTCATTAGAGTACATAGGTAAGATTAGATCTATCCAGGTTATCCCTGATATCACTTATCACTACCTGACAAATAGCAAGACTAGTGTTTTTTCATCCTCATCACTAGTGCCCGAATATCGACTGGCAAATGATACGGCTATAATTCAATTCGCTGGAAACAACCCTAGCGAAGAAATAGTATCTCTACTTAATTGGGTCAGGAGTAGGTGGCTGATGTCTTACTGGTCTATGGTCGCAGGATCAAAGAAGTCGATAGCTGAGAAATTTAAGTTGGTTGACGAATTTAAACCTAATAGTATTGGACTATCTAGAGTAAAGTATGTCGGCCTAAAGAAATTTTGCCTACAGATAGTGTCTCAAGTGTCGCGACTAACAAACACTGGCGCATTTATATTTGGCTGGATGATGAACTTAGCCAAGAGAACTGTTCTACTAATCAAGACACGCATTAGGGGTTAGTGGTACAATAAAGACATGAAGATTATTACTATTTTGATCCCAGCCTACAACGAAGAGGAAGTTTTACCAACGCTTTTTGAGCGATTAGAGGCTTATGCGGCGACTGTAAAAAATTATAGTTTTGAATTCTTGTTTGTTAACGATGGCAGTCGTGACCAGACACTAGAGATGATTAAAGCTCAAGCCGCCAAGGATAAGCGAATATCATACGTTAATCTGTCTCGTAATTTTGGCAAGGAAATTGCGATGATTGCTGGGATTGATCACGTTAACTCTGATTCAATGGTTGTTCTAGACGCTGACTTACAAGACCCACCAGAGCTCATAACAGAGATGATTAAATACTGGGAAGAGGGTTATGATGATGTGTACGCCAGAAGAAGTAGTCGCGATGGTGAGACTTGGTTTAAAAAACAGTCATCGTCTTGGTATTATAAATTGTTACAGAGTTCGACCAATATACCGATTCAGGTAGACACTGGAGATTTTCGCTTGCTAGATCGGCGTTGTGTTGAGGCTTTGAAGCAATTTCGTGAATCTCAGCGCAATGCCAAGGCGATATTTAGCTGGATTGGTTACAAGAAAAAAGAGATTTTTTACGATCGTGACCCAAGAGTTGCTGGTCAGACTAAGTGGAATTATAGTAAACTAACAAACCTTGCTATAGATGGTATAACTAGCTTTACGACTGCGCCGCTTCGCATAGCGACGATTATCGGTATGATAATATCTACTGTTGCGTTTACTTATATCCTTTATCTTGTTGTGAGGCCGCTGTTTGGAGTTTCTACAGGAGCTGGCTACTCATCAACTTTAGCGGTTATACTATTTATGGGCGGCGTGCAGATGTTATTTTTGGGAATTATCGGTGAATATATCGGCCGGATATTTAACGAAACTAAGAATCGACCGTTATACTTCATAGAAGAATACCATGCAGGAACTGATAAAAAAGCACGAGACTAAACTTAGATTTGGCCTGATTGGTGGGCTAAATACCCTGCTTGATTTTGGGCTTTTGTTCGCTTTTAGTTCTTTTTTGGGGATGCCTCGAGGTTTGGCTAATATATTGTCGACTTCAGTGGCGTTTGTATTTAGTTTCTTTGCCAACAAGAAGTTCACTTTTCAGTCGTCAAGCAAAGAAAATATCGTCCGCGAGATGATACTATTTACAGTTGTCACCCTTTTCGGTCTCTGGGTGATCCAAGGTTTAATTATCCACTTCCTCACCCCTGTTATAGTCTCGTTTGGATTTGCTGAAACTATCGCCCTACTCGGCTCGAAACTTATTGCGACCGCCGCCAGTCTGATCTGGAATTACCTGCTCTACTCGAGAGTGGTGTTTATCAAAAAAGTATCAAACTAGCGATAATCGGCCGATTATTGTTACTACGCTAGCGATAATAAGCCGATTATTGACATTTATATCCTATCTATGCTATAATAGATTATATGAAATATATTTCGAGAACAGTCGAAGACAACCTGCGCAAGACACTAAACAAGGGTCAAGCAATTGTTATATATGGGCCGAGACAAGCTGGCAAAACAACCCTGGCAATGAGACTTCTCGATGAGTATTCGTCTGATAGAACTGCGATATTTCAAGCCGATGATCCGTCACAAGCATCTCTATTCACACCAAATACAGACTCTTTGGGCCGCCTCGTCCAAGACAAAGATGTTATTTTCATAGATGAAGCACAGATGATAGAAAATGCTGGTTTGGTTATAAAACTTCTAGTTGATACATTCCCAGAAGTCCAAATTATTGCGACAGGTAGTTCGAGTTTTACACTATCTGATACTGTCAAGGAGTCGGCTGTTGGGCGAGTCATACCCATAACTCTCCTCCCCTTGAGCGCCGAAGAACTTGCCCCTGATTATCTATCTAAGATACGTTTTGATCTGGATAGGTCGCTACGCCTAGGAGGTTACCCTCGTGTTATCCTGAGTGACGACGAAAGAGCAAAACAAAATATAGCAACGATTGTTGATGGCGCTCTTTACAAGGATATCTTAACTCTCGCCGAGACCCGCAATCCTGAGCTTATTCAGAAATTATTATCAGTGCTGGCGTTGCAAGTTGGCCAAGAGGTTTCGTATGATGAGCTAGCAAACCTACTCGATGTTAATAGAGCGACCATCGAGCGATATGTTTGGCTACTCGAACAGGCGTTTGTTATATTTAGACTACAGCCCCTTAGTAGTGATCCCCGTAAGGTATTTGCAAGTAGGAAGAGAAAAATATACTTCTACGACTTAGGTGTGCGAAACACTCTGGCTGGTCAAATAAACCTACCCGCGCTCAATAGCAGCCAACTGGGTGGTATTTTCGAAAACTTTATCATCCTCGAGAGAATGAAGTACCTATATAACCGCCAGATTATGCGTCTCTCCAACTACTGGAGAAGTCCCGACTCGGAAATAGACTATCTCGAAACTTACGATGGCATTACTCATGCACACGAGATTAAGTGGAAAAAAGAGAAAAAAACACCACCACCTCTGTTTGCTCAACAATTTTCCGAACACACCTATTCGTCCATAACAAGTCTTAATTATTGGGATTTTATAGCAGAAATCAAAAAGTCCAACTAGTTTGTTTGTATTTGCCCGAAAAACTAGTTTCTTATGAGCTTTTTTGCGAAATAATCAAACGACGGTCGCGGCCTTCGCCCTCAGAGTGAGTCGAGATATCGCTGTATTCACTTGCAACATGATGAACTGTCCAGCGGTCAGCAGAGTTGAGATTTAACACCTTAGAGTCGCCAGTGTCACGAACCTCATTGATCCATTCGCGAGCCTGTTCTGTAACTTTTTCGGCGTGCTGCTTCTTATAGTCAGCGATATCGATACTAATTCGCGTAAACGCCGCGTTATTGTTGCGTAAAGCTGCCGATAAAATTGATTGAATACTCCTTAGGGTTTCAGCACCACGCCCAATCAACAGGCTGTTTCGTTCGTTTGTGGGAATTGACGCAACGATAATATCATCATCGACATCAACTGCCACCGTAAGATTTAGGTCGAAAAAGGTCAGTAAATTCTCAAGGTATTTTTTTACAAAATCGACAGTCTCAATCTGGTCCATATCACTCATTCTCCTTATTTATCCTTTGCCTTTATCTTAGTAATCTTCGCTTCGGTGGCACCACTCACCCGCTGTTTAGTAGTCTTTTTGACTGACGATTTAGCCTTCTCACTCGATATAGCCATCATTTCATCTTTATCCTTCTTGAGAATAGTTGTGTTCTGGAAGTAAGCAACGATATTTCCGGTCGCGATATAAAGAGCGATTGCTCCCGGTAAACTAATCATGATAAAGAATAGGAAAATCGGCATAAATTTAGTCATTTTCCGCATCATAATCGCATTCATTTCCGCTTGGTCAGCTTCTTTACCCTGGCCAGCTTCAGCTAAAATATCGCGTAAACGCCTGTTATTATCGGTACTTGGCGACATTTGTTTTGATAGAAAATACTGCATCATCGAGGCTGTTAGTGCGATAATCACCAAGCCAACCACTATACCTTCGTTTGAAACTGCATGTTGCGTTAAATCAACTAGTCCCAGGAAATTCTGGTTAAAGTGTGTTGTATCAGTGATAAGCTCTTTGACAGCCGGTAAGTTTTCCATAAATCCGTAAGTATATCTACCCAAGTCTTCACGACGCATGGCAAATATCTGTACCACTCGATAAATCGCAATCAATATCGGCAGTTGAACTATTAGTACACCAATTGAGCCAAATGGATTGATATTATGCTTTTTATACAAATCCATCATGGCTAGGCCTTGAGCCTGTGAATTGTTTTTGTACTTTTCTTTAATCTTCTTGAGTTCTGGCTGCATCTTACGCATCGCTTTAGCCTGGTGAAGTTGCTTCTTAGCTAGTGGCCAGAGTGCAAACCTTATAACTATTGTAAATATTACAACGCTTATACCGAAATCTCCACCTGGAATAATGGCATAAATTGCCATCAATAAGTTCAAAATTGGTTGCACAATTATTACGTCAAATAAACTCAATCTATTACACCTCGCATTATCTTAGATTTAGTATATCAGATTTTTGTCTATTTATATAGACTAGCTTGCGAAAATATAGTCTTAATAAGCCTAACGAGAGATTTGCTATCAATATTATAAACTTCGCTCGAAAAAACCATTACCGCCACATCCCTGTGGTCTTTAATATTCGGAAGCTCTAAGCGGATAATCTCATAAATACGCCGACGCAGTCGATTACGCCGAACTGCCGACTTTACTACCTTTTTACTAATAACAACCGTAAAACGACTATTTTTTCGTCTTGGATTTTCAATGTATTTAACGGTTATAAATGAAGATCGCACGGCTGTGCCATTCTTATAGAGATAGCGTAAGCTGCCATGTCCATGAAACCGATGCTTTTGTGTCAACATATATTTGATTGTACCACTTGTCAAAACAAAACACCTCCCGTGCGTGGGAGGTATTTGCTAAATAGCGATCTTTGCTCGCCCTTTGAGCCGGCGACGTTTTAGTACAGCTTGGCCAGACTTTGAAGCACTACGAGCTCTGAAACCATGAGTTTTTGCTCGGTGTCGCTTATGTGGTTGATGTGTTCTCTTTGGCATATCACTATCCATTGTATCATTTTTTAGTACTTTTTTCAATACTCAGTGGTTATTTTGTTGATTTTTCATTAAATCTTTCCACAAAGATATATAGTTTTTCCACAGTTTAACAGATGGGGTTTATAGCTGTGGAAAACTATACCTCAATAGTTTTATTTTTCTGCTTTTTGAATAGACTTGTGGAAAAGTCGATAATTTTATATAGTAGATACATAGAAGAGGGAGAGAAATATAAGTGGAAACAAAGGGTATTTGGCAGGGTGTATTAGGAGAAATCGAGCTTTCTGTGCCTCACGCATCATTTACGACTTGGTTTAAAAACACTGAACTAGGTGAAATTCGTGACGGTGTAGCGATTGTGATGGTGCCAAACATATTTGTTAAAGCTCAGTTAGATAAAAAGTTTTTAGACCAAGTATCTAATGTTTTGAAGAAAAGTAATATTGCACCGAATGGTGTAAAATTCACAGTTAAAACTGAGAATAAAAAGCGAACGATTTCACGCGATTTACCAACGAATACCAGTAAAATTAATGATGAGGC
Source organism: uncultured Candidatus Saccharibacteria bacterium (assembly GCA_964552745.1). GTDB lineage: Bacteria > Patescibacteriota > Saccharimonadia > Saccharimonadales > Saccharimonadaceae > Nanosynbacter. Next base: position 6,036 of record CAZKHR010000035.1, read on the forward strand.
TGTAGAATCATTAATTTTACCATCCCGAAAATCGTCTACCACTAACCTAAACCCACGCTATACATTCGATAATTTCATTGTTGGTTCAAGTAATGACTTAGCTTATGCGGCTGCTCGAGCGGTAGCTGATCATCCAGGTCAAAAATACAATCCACTTTTCCTCTACGGTGGCGCTGGACTTGGAAAAACTCACCTTATCCAAGCAATTGGTAATAATATTGTCGCCAGGCAACCAAAAGCTCGTGTTCTTTATATAACAACCGAATCATTTGTTAATGAGTTTCTTGAGCACATTCGCTTTAAACGACAGGGATTTTCCGAAAAATATCGGAATGTTGATGTTTTAATAGTTGATGATATGCAGTTTATCGCTGGCAAAGAGAAGACTCAGGATGAATTTTTCCATACCTTCAATGATCTTCATCAAAACAATAAACAGATTATTATCAGTTCTGATAAACCACCGAAAAGTATTCCAACCCTAACCGACCGTCTACGTAGTCGTTTTGAATGGGGTATGTCGATAGATGTTCAGATGCCTGATTATGAAACTAGAGTTGCAATTATTAACGCCAAAGCTAGTCAAAGTGGCATAGAGCTCGACCCGTCGGTGGCGGAATATTTAGCCACTAATGTTAAGACAAATATCCGCGAACTTGAGGGAGCGCTAAATCAAATACTAGCCTATTCAGAAATGAGTGGTGTAGTGCCAGATATATCGATAACCGAAGGTATGCTCTCGAATATTAAAAAGGCTCGTCCGCAACATATTACGGCTAAGCAAGTCATTGATAAAACTGCTCGTTATTTCCAAATTGATCCGAAAGATATATGCAGTCCAAGGCGTGATAGACATATTGTCGTACCAAGGCAAATTGCTATGTACTTACTAAGAAATGAATTAAAATTGAGTTTTCCAGTAATCGCCAAGGAGCTTGGTCGCAAAGATCATACCACTGCTATGCACTCAGTTAATAAAATTACCCGTGAGAGTAAATTAAATACGACAATTCGTGAACAAATCAGCGATATCCAGGAGCGTCTCTATGTGTAATGGCCGTGGAAAACTTGTGAAATGCCTGTTGGTAGGCTGTGAGATAATCTCCACACAAACACAGATGGTAAATAAGCTAAAGAATCAGCCAGTGTATAAACGATTAGTTATTCGCAGACTTTTCCCAGACAACCAACAGTTTGTTCCACAGGTAATTTCTATCATATCACTACTGTTTGAACACACTTTTTACCCAGTTTACACAGCACCTATTAATACAACGACGAGATAAGAAAGGAATTTTAATATAATAACTATGAAATTATCAGTTACCCAGGAAAACCTAACTAAAGCCCTCAACTCAATTAGTCGTGTGGCCTTAGCACGAAATGAATTAGCGATATTGAATAATATTTTACTCAGAACAGATAATAATCGTTTACTTCTGGCGGCGACCAACCTAGAGATAGCTTCAACTCAGTATATTGGTACGAAAATAGAGAAACCTGGCTCGATTACTGTGCCAGCTCGATTAATTACCGAATTTGTTGCCAGTCTACCTAGTGGTACGGTTGAATTAGAAGTTAAAGGTGATCATTTACATATTGTTTCAGGTAAATTTTCATCAGTTATTAATGGTATGGTAGCTGATGAATTTCCAGAATTACCAGCGGTTGATGAAGAGAAGGCTGTCGTGTATGAATTTCCAGTTGACGAACTAAAACGTGCGGTATCGCAGACAATTATCGCTTGTAGCGCTGATACGACGCGTCCAGTGCTAACTGGTGTGTTATGGCACACTATCGAAGGTAAATTGTATTTAGCGGCTACAGATGGCTATAGACTGGCTGAGAAGCAATTCGGTAAGTCTCAAGGCGATGTGACGGCAATCATTCCAGCATCGACATTACAGGAGGTTGTTCGCTCTATTACGGACGATACTGATGCAGTGCAAATATATTTCGATGAAAC
>CAZKHR010000036.1:0-7818 GCA_964552745.1 uncultured Candidatus Saccharibacteria bacterium
CTTGGCTCCGGCAGCTGGGCTCGAACCAGCGACCTAATCGTTAACAGCGATCCGCTCTACCACTGAGCTATGCCGGAATATGTTTAAATGTGTACATCCTGCTTCGTGCAGAACACAAGTAATATTGTATACCATATCAAATAGACTGTAAATACCCTGTCGGCGCCCTAACCGCGGATTTTCTCGATTTGTCGAGTTAGGTCGGCGATATTTGCCCATGAACTGCCATCGGTCAAGATGGTCAACACATAGGTGCCACTTGGACTATAGACAATTGCCGTATCATGAAGCAGTCCATCCAAGAAGCCGACTTTGTCGGCCACTACGCCATTTGCTCCGTCAGGAATACCCCGGCGATACACATTGCGCTTCATCACATCAATCAACCGCGATCGGCTCTCGCTTGAGAGTGGCAATTGCCCCGACTCCAGCATCGCCATAAAGTTCGATAAATCGCCAGCTGTGGTCTTAAAACTCTCCTTGTCAATAAAGCTAGTCCCCTTAAGCCCCAGCCCCGTTACATCTCGGTGCAGGGGGGTGTAGCCAATTTTCTGAACAAAAGCCTCAGCACAAGGATTGTCTGACGAAACTATCATATCATCAAAGCATTTTGCCATATCCTTGCCAGCTACAACCGATTGGCCCCAGGAAAATTCACCTGCCTCTACCCGCTTCAATACCGAATATGCCACATAGACCTTATATGTGCTAGCGGTGGTAAATTTTAAACTAGCATTGTACTCAGCGCGTCGTCGCTGACCCGAAAGCTCAATCAACGATACACCATAAGTGCCCGGCCGGTCCTTGGCATAGTTTGCAACCAGAGCCGACAACCCCTCGTTTGACGAACTATACGACCTCGTATATTCTACTTTTGGCTCAATAATCGCTACCCCAGCTTGAATTTCATCTGACTGCTCTGTTAAATAGGCGATGATTCGATCAATCGTAACCTGAAAATCCAGCCCCTGGCCCTTAACGCCATCTTCTCGAGAAATTTCAGCAAAATCATGAGTTGTCACTTTCGTCACACCAGCTGGTTGCGCTAATTTCTGCCCGACTTTTTCCTGTAGCAAATCACCGGACTTATCGCTATCTATAAGCACGCTCAGTTCATTATTATCCGTTGAAAAAACTAGCCAACTTCTGACATCGGCGGCCTCAATCTCCACCACCTCACCGCCAACGATAATCGGTAAATCACGCTTCAGCCTCGACTCAATCTTGGCCACCAGCTCCTCCATGTCAGCCGTTTCAATCGCTGGATGAAGCACTGTAACGTCCAACTGAACGTCTATCTCAGATTGGAGGCTGGGTTTGACCTGATTAAACGCCGCTTCAACCTCATTTTTTTCACATCTGCCACCATTTACTCCCTGAGTGATGGAGATTTTTTCCCGACTAGCCTCAGCACTTGGGTTTTTGGGATCCAGTCGACAATCATCACCAAATGTACTCTGGATATATTCGTTAAGCGTTTCGGTATTTGATACATAATCTGGCTCATCCACCTTCGTTACCAGCCCATACCACCACAGTGACGACGGAATGGCTCGCATATACCATGGATATGGAATATCTGCTATGTTTTGACTGTTGTCCACGCTAAGCCCAATCTGCGTCAGTGTCGGCTCGGCAAAAACACCTCCTTCAGTACCGGCAATGATTCGTACTTTCTTTTTAGAATATTGATCATTTAAAATTCTAGTCGCCTCATCCTTGGCCTGACCGCCAACCGACACACCTTCAATTTTTAGAAAAGGCAATAGCTTATCGGCTGGGTAGAATATCTGCACAGCCAACAAAACAACCACACCAACGATAGCTCCATAAAGCAAAACTTGCCTCCAATAGCGCTTGAGCCATTGCCAAACACCTAACATGCGCATACGTAATGTTACTTTTCCGATAACCCCAATACCTCCAGCGCCGACTGCACCACTTGTCGCTCCTGCTCGGACAGTCCTTGTGCCTCTTTCTGGTTAATTAATTCCACAAGCCATTGCCGATGTTCCGCCTCCTGCTGGCTACTGGCGACTCCGCTATCTGGTGTCACCACCTCAAGTGACCGAGCCTCGTTGTCTCGCTTCACCAACCATCCTCTAGCTATTAGATTATCGACATGCTTAGCCACCGTCGAAACCGATTTATAGCCCAGAGCCTGCATAACCTCCCGAAGCGTTGGACTATAACCATTACTCTTCACAAACCCATCAATAAAATCAAGCATAATTTTTTGCTTTTTTGTCGGTATAACCATGGGCACTATTATAGCACTTTTTAGCCAAAATCGACAGCGTAGCATCTCTAGTTTCGTCCACGCTAGTCGAGGTGACCATTTCCTGGTATAATTACTATCAGAAAATATGCGAAAAAAATCCGACATATATATTCAACTCATCCTGGTCGTTCTTGATATCTTGGCGCTAGTAGGGGCGTTTGCAGTAGCTTACCTACTGCGAATCAATTTCGACCCTCGACCAATCTATATTAACGCTGGCGGAGTCGAGTTTATCACCTCAATCTTAACAATTATCCCACTCTGGGTGGTGCTGTTTTACTTCTTTGGCATGTATAAACGTGAGGTCTATACACACCCGTTGCGTGAATCTGGTCGCCTACTCTTAGTAGCAATATTTGGCGTCATGTTAATGATTTCATTTGGTTTTTTCACCAACACCTCACTCTTCCCGACCAAATTAATCGCTCTTTACTCGCTATTAGCGATTTTCGTTATCACCCTGTTCTTTCGAATTGTCGTTAATCTTATCCGACTTAGGCTTCTCAAGCACGATATTGGCATTCGACGAGTAGCTATCGTAGGCAATACACCTCTGACCAAAAGTTTAGCTCAAGCAATCAAACAAGATACCACCACCGGCTTCAAGCTTGTGGCAATCGCCGCTCGTAATGAATTTATTCCAAAGGAGCTAATTCGCCTGCGCTACTCAAGTCTACCTACCGCTCTGCGCCAAGCCTCAATTGATGCCATTATCCAAACCGACCAAACCGATACAGATAGAAATTATGAACTCGCCGAAAAACATTATCTCGACTTTTACCAAGCGCCAGCTCTAAGCGGCATCTGGACGGCACGTCACGAAATCGAACTTATCGACTCAACGCCATTAATCTTTATCAAACCGACGCCACTTTCTGGACAGGGAAGAATCATCAAGCGTTTGATGGATATTTTTGGCAGTATAATCGGCATCATCCTGTCCTCGCCAATTATGCTCATCGTGGCAATTGCCGTCAAAATCGGCGACCCAGCTGGTCCAATTCTTATGCACGGCAAGCAACAAAAGCGCCTAACTCGCCACAATCGACCATTCAATGTCTATAAGTTTCGCTCGCACTACGCTAAATTTGATGGCAAAACCGACGAAGAGGTTTTTACAATGATCGGTCAGCCAGAACTAATCGAAGAATACCGCAAAAGTGGCGATAGACTCGATCATGATTTCCGTGTCACGCCAGTTGGTCGGTTTATTCGTCGCTTCAGCCTCGATGAACTACCTCAATTTTTCAATGTCCTAAAAGGCGATATCAGCTTAGTTGGACCGCGCGCACTTATTCCTCATGAGCTTAACAAATATGATAAAAAGAGCGCTCTTCTCTCTGTCAAGTCAGGCCTAACTGGACTCGCGGTAGTATCGGGCAGGCGAGATATCGACTTTGAAGAACGACGGCGTATCGACCTATATTATGTCCAAAACTGGAGCCTCTGGCTAGATATTTCGATTTTATTTAGAACTTTTTTGACTATTCTCAAAGGCTAGCTTAGTCGCCAAAATAATTAATATTAAGTAGATATGCAGAGCATTTGGGTAGCCGCTGAAAAACAGCAGCTGAAACAGTAGCGAAGCGATAATCGCCCACAACCATTTCTGCTTTCTTAGGCCATAAAACAACCAGCCAACTACTACCAGTGCTAGCGACAATCCAACGACTCCTCGCTCTAACAGTCTTTCAGCAAATTCATTTTGGACAATTTCTCGTGCACCAATATTCGTCGGATCAACCTGGTGCATCGCCACACCAGCTCCGCCAACACCTACGCCAAACAGTATCGTCCAGGGACTTTTTTGCCAAGCTTGCAAAGCTAAATCTGAACGAACCGTCCGTGCGTTGGTCGATTCTTCAACATAGCCGTCAAACACCGGCTCAGCCTTGGTGTTATCGACTGGCTCGCTAATAACTTCTGAAGGAGTCACCTCTTCCCTATCTGGTGTAATTTTTACAACATTCATCGTTAATTGGTTAATACTTTTTGACACCGCACCGATAAACGTCTCAGAGACCGTCGGATTAGCCACGGCACCTAGCCCCTGCACGCTCAGTGAAGCAACTAGCACCACTAACGCTACTCCGGCAAACACCAAGATATTCTTAAATTGCCTACGATAAACAACCACTAAGATAGCCAATCCGACGACCAATGCATATATCGCACCCCGACTCATCGTCAAAAATAACGCCAACAGCATCAGACCTAGCCGGTCAGAGTCATCAAACTTTTGCCATTTTATCCTCCCGGACATCAGCCGATGAGCCAAAATTAAAATCGCTGGTAGCAACATATTACCGAAAAACTGTGGCTCGATCGCGAACACATTCGGACGCGGAAAACCGAACTGCGCCGACACGCAGCCATCACATAGCAACGTCAGCGATTGCGGTAGCCAAATACCCGCCACAAACTGCACCACCGCCAAACCACTCATCACAAATGCACTCCACAGATAGATACTAACCATGCGCGGCAGTAGTTTAGTTATTTTTTCTCGCTCTGCCACTGCACCGATAGCCACCAGTCCCAGTAGACCAATTATTCCGCTAGTCAACAGGCTCCGTAAGGGATTGACTGACCACAACGTCGTTAAGCAAGAATAGACCACCAACGCTCCGATCAGCCAAACCCACTTCTCTCTCGCTAGCGAACGCCAATTTTTGATAATACTCGGCAAACTAGCCAAACCCAGCACTACCAAAAGCAGTAGTGGCAACGACAGCTCAAAATTCATCGTTCCGTCCTGGCCAAAGTGAAAATTCGGCCAATAGCTAAACCACATAACAACTGGCGCCATCAGCCACAAGCCATCATAAAACTCGGGCCTTCCTGACTTAAAATCTTTTATGCGTCTCATTTCTGCAGATTTTCCTCGATAGTTTTTCGCATCTTTCTAACAAACTCCGCTTCCGCAAACTTCTCAGCACTTTTCATCACAACTTTGCGGTCAAAATCATGCTTAACGAACTCCCTCATAGCGTTAGCTAAACTCTCAACCGTCTGTTCCTCAAAAAACAACCCATTTACGCCCGGCTCGATCATATCTAACGCCCCGCCCTGCTTCAGTCCAATTACTGGCGTGCCTGCAGCCAACGCCTCAACCGGTGCTATGCCAAATGGCTCAACACTCGGAAATATATAAGCCTGGCTAGTCACAATATGCTCAATGATTTCACCGATGCTATTGTAGCTAGGTTGAAAAGTCACGTATTCATTACCGTCCGCCACTGCCACCAGCGATGCATGCTCTGGACCATCGCCAATTACCAATAGATGGCTTTTTGTTCTCTTGGCAGCTTCAATGGCAATATCCATTCGCTTCCATCTAACCTGTCGTCCGTAAATAATAAACTGATTTAACGACTTTTTAGACGCGTCAGGTTTCTCTGCCAACTCCGCAATCATCCGCACATCAACATTAGGCCACACCACCTGACTATCCCGACCATAGTGCTTTTTTATTTCATCCTGAATATAGGTCGAATTTGCTACCACTACATCTGGTGACTGAGCCGCCTGATAATCAGCCTTACGTAACGGCGCAACTAACAATTTGAAGAAAAAACGAACTAGCGGATTTAACACTCCAAAGCCCGGATTTTCAACATACTGATCATACAACGTCCAATAATACTGCGTCGGCGCATGCATATAGCTAACATGAAGCGTGCTAGGGCCAGTTTTAACCGCCTTAGCCTCTGCACCAGTGATAGATATCACCACATCGTAACCACTTAGGTCTAATCGTGAAAAATACCCTTGCCTGAGAAACGGAATAAATCGCTTCGACCACGCCGGAAACCAATCTAGCCAACCAGTTCGCACATCGGCCGACTTAAACCAGTCTATCTTCTTCGGTCGATACTGTGACGTATAAATCGGCGCCTCTGGATACATCTCATGCACTGCCAATATCACCTTCTCCGCCCCACCAACACCAGTTAGCCAGTCGCAAACGAGAGCAATTTTTTGATTTGTCATATAGTTATTATATCATCTAGACCATCAACCACTCACCCCTCCCGACCAAGCTATTCCTTAAAGGAGCTTTCTCTAAATAAAAATACAGCCACCAAACAGCAGTCTTACGCCACCATATCCTTAGTGCGCCTAATTCTATTTAGTGTCGCCTCTATAGCGGCGACCGTCCAAGCCTGCACCTCCTGAGGCGGTTGCTCAACTTGGTTAATTCTTGAGTTATTATGGTCATACACGGTAATTATCTGCTCATTGGTGGATGGAGTATCACTATCGTCACCGCGAACATATTCTGGCATCAGGCGCGTCGCCTCCACCACTCGTAATATCCCCTGATCAAGCTCGTTCGCCTCTTCTTTATATCCCAACCGACGCATACCTTTAGCGATATGGTGCGTATCCCATATCCAAACGCTACCATTGTGATAAGCTCCAGGTCGGAACCTATACTCATCGGAGGCTAGTGTGCGAATTCCACTGACGTTCCTCATCTCTTCAGATAACATCTGCTCTATGATTGCTTCACGTTTATCAACTACATCTGAACCAGAGCCCTCCAGGAGGCGCGAATTAAGCGCATGTCCCATATTAGAGGTGCGAATCTTAAGTTGCCTCAACTGCCCCTTGTCATCACGATCAGTGCCTAGTACAAAATAACCACCCTTATCATCGGTCCAAAAGATAGACAATATCGCTTGACGTAGGTTATCAGCAAGAAGGCGAAGCTTCCTAGCACGCCACGAGTCATCCAAGACTTCTTCAAATATCTGTGCCGCATCCAGCAGCGCATCATAAGCGGTCACCTGCACTTCAATTGAAGCAATACCTTGTTGATGATTGGCAATTGTACCATCCTGATGATGATAAGCATCCCAAGAGTCTTTCCAAACCTGATTCTCAATACCTAGTGGCAAAATTGACTTAAATTCGAGCAGTCCTTCTGGGTTTTGACTCAAGCGTCGCTCCATCCACGACAAAGCCAATTCCATTGCATACACTAAATTTCGCTCTACACCCGCTTGGTCAATATATTTCTCGCTTAAAAACTCAAAGCTTTCTTCTGTTTGACGTGAAAAAGCCGCAAGCGTACGAATAAATTCCGGCGTAGCATCAACCGTCCCATAGTAAGGCCAGTCCCAGCCACGTTCGGCGCTTAGTTTAGTAGCAATAGCGCTACGAGGATCGCGCACTTCATGCACGATTCTACCAGGCTCCTCTTCACGGTTCCGATTGTAAGTAATCCCTTGAGTGCGAGCCAACTCCAGCACTGTAGTACGAGCTAAGTTGGGGTAACTAGTTATTAAATCAATTGCCACTCGCAGTGAATCACGACCAAACACAACCTCATATAGTCGCAAATGATCGGGAGTTAATGTTTCATCTTCTAGCGCCAGACTCTCTAGCGCTAGCGCAGCGATACTGGGGCCATAGTTACCAATCTCCTCGGCGCTTTTCGCTCGAGTTAAGCGTAAAATCTGATCCAGACTAGAAGGCGTAGTAACCGAGCGTCGCTTAGGTGAAGTAGTCACCTCGACCGGCTCTTCACC
>CAZKHR010000037.1:0-7543 GCA_964552745.1 uncultured Candidatus Saccharibacteria bacterium
GATTGTTGATCCTATCTATGTAGGGATGTTGAGTAGTGCGGTGGGTGAACTAACACAGTCCGATGAAAGTGAAGCCGAGCTGGCTTCGACTGGAGATAGCATTGCGAGCAGATTGTTGACAGCGAGCGTCCTACTGGCCGGTGGTGCTGGGCTACTCTTCACTAGGAGATTTGTAGCTAGGCGATAAGCCACAAACCAAAGGAGCACTAGCACAACAAGTCGACCACCACAGATTAAACGACCTAACATCCCCTTCATACACATCTATCTAAAAATCTAGGGCGATAGTGTGAATTTATACTGTATACTAAGTATTATGGGACTAATCGATATTGATCCGTGGCTAGAATCGCACAAAGGTGTTATTTTGGCACGGGAACGGTACATGAAGAAAAAAACCAAAGAAGTGCTAGCTGATACTTCGTTAACATCTTTTGCTCTAGGGTTTAAGCATTTTGGCCTCCACCTGACTGAAGACGGCTGGGTTTTTCGCGAATGGGCACCGAACGCCACAAAAATAGTCATGGTTGGTGATTTTTCAGATTGGCAAGAAAAAGAGGAATTTCAGCTAAAGCGCACCAAAAACGGTCAATGGTATGGCAAATTCCCCAAAAACGCTATCAAACACCAGCAACTCTATAAACTGCGCATCTATTGGGATGGAGGCAATGGTTGGCGAATTCCGTCATATGCCACAATGGTCGTCCAAGATGATGAAACACATGATTTTTCCGCTAAAGTCTGGCAACCAGCCAAGTCATATCAGTGGCAAAACGAAACACCTCAGCCACCAGAAGTGCCACTAATATACGAAGCCCATGTTGGCATGAGTTCAGAGAAGCCGAAAGTATCATCATTTAGCGAGTTTTCTAAAAACATCCTACCTCGCATCAAGAAGGCTGGCTACAATACCATCCAACTCATGGCCATCCAGGAACACCCCTACTACGGCAGTTTTGGCTACCATGTATCGAATTTTTTTGCAGTCAGTTCGCGCTTTGGCACGCCAGATGAATTCAAAAAACTAGTCGATACAGCTCACGGCATGGGCTTGCACGTTATCATTGACATCGTTCACTCACACGCAGTAAAAAATGAATCCGAAGGCTTGAGTCGGTTTGATGGTACATTAAACCAGTATTTTAGAGGTGATCACCCGGCTTGGGATTCGCGCATATTTGATTATGGACGACCAGAAGTGATGCATTTTTTGCTGAGCAATTGTCGTTTCTGGCTAGACGAATACCACATCGACGGTTTTCGCTTCGACGGCGTGACGAGTATGCTCTACACGCATCATGGACTAGAAAAAGCCTTTACAACCTACGATGATTATTATCAAAAAGATGTCGATAAAGACGCCCTACTTTACTTACGCCTAGCTAATCAATTAATCCATACTATTAATCCGAAGACGATAACGGTTGCTGAGGAAATGAGTGGGCTGCCTGGCGTAGCCGGACCAATCGCCGACAATGGACTAGGTTTTGATTACCGCTTAGCTATGGGCACGCCTGACTTGTGGATCAAGACCCTCAAAGAACGTACCGACGAAGAGTGGAGCTTGGGCGAACTATTCCACACTATCAGCTCACATCGCCCCGAGGAAAAAGTCATAACCTATGCCGAGAGTCACGACCAGGCCCTAGTTGGCGATAAAACGCTAATTTTCCGACTAATTGACCGAGAAATGTACTGGCACATGCAAAAAGACGACGACAACTTGGTGGTTGAACGAGGCATGGCGCTTCACAAAATGATTCGCTTGCTGACCGCCTCGCTTCACGGTGGTGGCTACTTAAACTTCATGGGTAACGAATTTGGACACCCAGAGTGGATAGATTTTCCACGCGAAGGCAACGGCTGGTCACACCAATACGCCAGAAGACAGTGGAGCTTAGTCGATGACCAGTCGCTCAAATATGGGCAGTTGGGCAAATTTGACCGAGCAATGACCGCCCTGCTACCAAAATTAACTGAGCAAAATGGGCACTACATAGAGATTAACGACTATGCTCGGGCTATTAGCTTTTATCGCAACGGTTACTTATTTGCCTTTAACTTTTCACCGCATATTTCATTGACCGGACATCAAATCATGGCGTCAGCCGGCTCATACAAGGTGCTCTTTAGCACCGACGACCCAGAATTTGGTGGTCAAGGGCGTATCGACCACGCAACCGCCTTCTTTACTCAACCACAAGACAATATCCAGTTCATCAAAACCTACCTTCCTGCCCGAACTGCCACAGTTTTTCAGAAAATTGATTAATTTTCCATAAGGTTCTACTTAGTCAGTACCCACCACTGATACCAGAGACCTGTGGCAGCACTGTAGCCGTGTATGGCTGTAGTTGAGCTGTTGTTCGTCCAGTTAGTGCCGACTTCGCCACAGATAGCTCCAGTTTCCGATACCACACCGCCAGTCACTACTGTAGTTTGGCCAGAGGTAATCCAATATCCCTTACCAGATTTTGATACGAGAGCTAAATTATACTGATCCGTGTCTTTGTTGAGACAATATAAAACATTATTAACGTTAGTGGCATATGATGCCTTGGTGATTTTTAAGTTCTCTGGGAACTCGGATGCCTCTTGAGGGTATTTTCCATTTTCAACCTTATACAGCTCCAAATTCTTCGTTATTAACGAGGCGTCACTCAACACTGCTGAGTCATGTGTTCTATTAGTGACATTAATGTATGCAGTTATTGATATAGCGGCGAGTATAGCCACTACAACAATGACTATCAACAGCTCAACGATTGTGAAACCGCGCTTATTAACATAAGCACTCTTCATATTCTTATATTACTCACCTCTGATGTCGATGTCAAGTATTCTAGCCAAAGCTTAATTTCTTCGGAAAATTGATTAATCCCCCTTAAACTTGCTACACTAGAGTAGACATGAACACCAATATAATCAACTTACTAAGAAATTCTTTACGAAACATTCGACCTCTTGACGATCCGATTGAGCCGCTGATCAAAATTGACGAAAGCCTGACGCCAAACATGCGCGCTCTGCGCCTAGTAATGAGCCTAGCGGAACAGTTATTGTCGATGGGCGTGGCGGCCAGCGATGTCGTACATATGAGTCTCGGTATCACCAACGCCTATTGTAAAAGACGCGTCCAAATTGACATTACCTACACCCAGATAAACATCTCCCAGGACCGAGGCGTTGATCGCGAGCCGCTAACCCTAATCCGTTCTATTGTGCCAGATGATGCAAATTATCAACAAATTCAAGCCCTACAATCCTTAGCCCTCAAGATTCGTGACGAACGCATACATCTTGGCGAAGCCGAAAGAGAGCTCGACGACATCCTCTCTAGGCCTCGTGAATTGCCACGCTGGCTAATCTATTCTGCCGGCGGTGCAGTTGGCGCTGGTGTCGTCTTACTTTATGGCGGTAGCCCAATCATGATAGCAACTACTTTTATGCTAGGATTTTTTGTAACCTGGCTATTGCGATGGATGGGTCGCATGGGAGTCGCGACTTTTTATTCACAGATTATTGCTTCATTATGTATTATCTTGGCGACAATTGGCGCTGTACAGCTTGATGATTTATTCGCACTATCGATCAATCCAACTCTAATGGCAATCGGTGGCATCGTCCTGCTGGTGGCAGGCATGATGATTGTCGGTGCTTTTCAGGATGCTATAGACGAATTCTACGTTACAGCCAATGCGCGATTGCTAAAAGTCGCTATGGCGACCGCCGGTGTCGCTATCGGTGTGCTAATTGGCCTATTCATCGCCAATCGTCTCGGTATCAGCTTTCCGGCTACACCAGACCGCCTGACTTTAGCCAGTTCTCAGGTGCAGTATATCGGCGCCCTGGTCATCGCAGCTAGTTTTGCAACGCGCAATCACGCTCGCCTCGGTGGCACTATCGTAGCTGGCGGAGTGGGCATGTTTGGCTGGTGGGTGTCGCGTCTAGCGTTATCGTGGGGATTCGGCGCAGTCATTGCCACTGGTATCGCTGCGACAATTGTTGGACTAGTGGCAACCCTTGTCTCGCGCTTTTGGAAAATTCCATCTCTGGCAATTATTGCAGCTGGTATCGTCCCGCTGGTACCAGGCCTATCTCTATATAACGGTCTAATGGGCATAATCGACCACCCACCAAGTGACCCTTACTTTATGACTTCCTTATCGGTCTTATCTAAGGCAGTAATGATTGGTCTGGCAGTGGCGGCTGGCGCAACCCTCGGAAATATGCTCGCACGACCGCTGCGACGACGAGTAATTAAGCTCTATAATCGCCTACCTAATCGCAGGCTCAGTCGTAACTAAAATACCACCCCTTAGTTCTGTCTTTTGGGGTGGTATTTTACTTTTTAGTAGTTATTTATTGCGCTTTTCAATAATCTCCTGCGCAACATTTGGTGGTACTTCCTCGTATTGAGCTAACTCCATAGTCGAAGCTGCTCGACCCTGGCTCATTGAGCGTAAATCAGAAGTATAGCCAAACATATTTGCTAGCGGAACAAAGGCTTTAATCAGTTTAGCGCCGCCCATCAAATCCTCCATCGCATCGATTCGCCCCCGACGACCATTCAGGTCACCGATAATGTCACCCATGAACTCCTCTGGCGTAGTCACTTCGACATGCATAATCGGCTCAAGCAAAATTGGACTTGCCTGCTTCACGCCCTCGCGCGTCGCTATTGAACCCGCCAAGTTAAAGGCCAACTCTGACGAGTCAACATCGTGATAACTACCATCATAGAGCGTCGCCTTGACATCAACCACTGGGTAACCAGCAATAACACCGCCTTCCAGCGTATCACGAATACCCTTCATGACTGGTTGACGGTACTCTTGTGGCACCACACCGCCCTTGATTTCATCAAAGAACTCAAAGCCCTTACCCGGCTCGTTCGGCTCAAAGCGAACCCAAACATCACCGTACTGACCACGACCACCAGATTGCTTAGCATGCTTACCTTGCGCTTCAACCATTTTCTTGATTGTTTCACGGAAGGCAACCTGTGGCTCGCCAATATTTGCCTCAACCTTAAACTCACGCTTCATACGGTCAATCAAGATATCGAGGTGCAGCTCACCCATGCCCGACATAATTGTCTGACCAGTCTCCTCGTCAGTGTGAATACGGAAAGTTGGGTCTTCCTCAGCTAGTCGCTGAAGCGCTAAGGCCATCTTTTCTTGATCGGCCTTGGACTTTGGCTCAACAGCAATCGACACTGGTGGATCTGGGAAGGTAATGCTCTCTAGAGCAATTGGATGCGCCACATCAGACAGGGTATTACCAGTCGTTGTCGACTTCAATCCAACTACCGCCGCGATATCGCCAGCGGCAATTTCATCGATATCTTCACGCTTATCAGCATGCATACGAACGATTCGTCCGATGCGCTCCTTATCGCCAGTCGTCGTGTTTAGCACATAACTACCAGACTTGAGTGCGCCAGAATAAACTCGCACGAAAATAAGCTTACCAACAAATGGATCGGTAGCAATCTTAAAGGCCAATGCGCTCATTGGCTCTTTAGTATCAGGCTTACGACCAGCCTGCTCACCAGTTTTTGGATTTTGACCCCAAATTTCATCAACATCGAGCGGACTTGGCAAGAAATCAACCATCAAATCAAGCACTTTTTCAACAATCACACCACGACCATCACCGCCAGTCACCAAGTAAAAGTCGCCAGCCAAGACACGCTTACGCAATGCTGACTTCAGCTCATCGACAGTAATCGCATCCTCACCCTCATCCAGGAACTTCATCATCAACTCGTCATCAGCCTCAACAGCATTTTCGACCAACAGACTACGAGCATTTTTGCACCTCTCTAGCATATCCGCCGGTACCTCACCGACCTTCAGCTCGTGATCAGCAAAATCGTCATAGGTATAAGATTTCATATCAATCAAGTCAACCACACCATTGATGTCTTTTTCAAAGCCGATTGGGATATGAATTGGAAAGGCCTGCTTGCTCAAGCGATTATGAATTGATTCGAGCGATTTCCAGAAATCACCACCAGTTTGATTGATCTTATTAATAAAGCAAATACGCGGTACACCATATTTGTTCGCCTGTCGCCAGACAGTCTCAGATTGCGCCTCAACGCCCATTTTACCATCAAACACTGTCACGGCACCGTCAAGCACACGTAGCGAACGCTCCACTTCAGCTGTAAAGTCGATATGCCCCGGGGTGTCAATAATATTAATCTTATGACTCTTCCAGAAACAAGTCACCGCCGCCGAGGTAATAGTAATTCCACGCTCCTTCTCCTGCGCCATCCAGTCGGTCGTCGCACCATCGCCGTCACCCTTGACCACACCAATCTTGTGTGTCAATCCAGTGCGGTACAAAATACCCTCGGTTGTTGTTGTCTTCCCAGCGTCAATATGGGCAATAATACCAATATTTCTAAAGTTTTTTAGTGGAACGTTATTGTCTGCCATTACTTTTCCTATTTCCTTTGATTATAATTAGTTAACTTTTCTAGCTCCTCAGCGAATTTTTGACACCAAAAAACTACCATTCCCTTGAATTATACCAGAAATTGACACAAAAATATAGAGTTATTTATCGATAGTTTGTAAACTGCACTGGTACGTCGTATTCTTTACTTTTAACTAGCACTATAGCTTTTTGTAAATCATCTTTGCTAGCGGAGGTAGCACGAATTACTTCCCCTTGAATTTGTGGCTTAACTTTCGGCACTTCTGCTCGGATGTCGGCGGCTATCTTCTTGGCAATATCTTGAGTTAAACCAGCCTTAAATGGAACCTCCCAAGTAGTCTTGAGATTAGCGACAACCTTCTCCTTTGAGAGATCGAGCACCTTGCTCGACTGCTGGCGAACGGCCAGTTTTTTGCGGACAATATCCAGCACCGCATCGACTTGCCACTCGTTATCGCCCGTCAACTTAAAGCCTTTTTTATCCTCCAGCCACTCCAGCCCAGCTGTCGTACCGCGAAAATCATAACGCGTAGCTATCTCTTTTTCAACCTGCCCAAACACATTGTTCATCTCCGCTTTATCGATTTCTGATACGATATCGAATGAAAAACTTGCCATAGTTACCTCCTTATTACGTAGTCTTAGTATAGCACTGCCCTGCTTACTGCGGCTCAAGATTTTGCCATAAATCAAAATAACATAACACCACTACACCTCACCGATAAACTATCTGTGAGGCCCTCAATAGGACCTGTAGGCTATGAAGAAAATTTAACTTCGTGCAAAATGCGCAAAAGCTCGGTTGGCTTCGGCCATCTTGTGGGTGTCTTCTTTTTTCTTAAAGGCAGCACCAGTTTCATTGTGGGCATCGACAATTTCGAGCGCTAAACGCTGAGCATATGACATACCGTTACGAGCACGTGCTGACTGAACTAGCCAAGTAAATGCAAAGTGCAATTGGCGATGACCTTGAACTGGGAATGGAATCTGATAATTCGCACCACCAACACGTCGGCTCTTAACCTCAAAGTTCGGACTGACGTTTCGCAAAGCCTTTTCAAACACCACCAATGGGTCTTCTGACTCTAGCTTC